>CAZKTK010000639.1:0-1500 GCA_964555535.1 uncultured Rhodospirillaceae bacterium | reverse complement strand
GCGGCAGCATGGTCTCGAGCCCGATGATGCCGAAGGCGGCCTGGGCGAAGGTGGTGCGCTTGGAATCCTGGTCGTGCGGCGCGTGGTCGCTGACGATGGCATCGATGGTACCGTCGGCCAGACCCTCGACGATGGCGGCGCGGTCGGCCTCCGAGCGCAGCGGCGGCTGGACCTTGGCGAAGGTGCGGTAATCCTCGCAGGCGGTTTCGTTGAGGGTGAAGTAGTGCGGCGCCGTGGCGCAGGTCACGGGAAGACCGCGCGCCTTGGCGCCACGCACCGCCTCGACCGCGGCGGCCGTCGACAGATGCGCCACGTGATAGGGTGCGCCGGTGCGCTCCACCAGCCGCAGGTCGCGCTCGATGATGATCACTTCCGCCTCGGCCGGAATGCCCGCAAGGCCGAGACGCGTCGCCAGCTCGCCGTCGTTCATCACGCCGTTGGCGGTCAGCGTCATGTCCTCCGGGTGCTGCATGACCAGCTTGCCGAAAGATTTGGCATAGGTCAGGGCACGGCGCATGACACGGCTGTTCATGACCGAACGGTGGGCATCGCTGAAACCGACGGCGCCGGCTTCGGCAAGCAGGCCGATCTCGGTCAGTTCCTCGCCTTCAAGGCCGCGGGTGATGGCGGCGATGGGGTATATCTTGACGATCGAGGTCTCGCGCGCGCGCCGGGCGATGAATTCGAGCAGGGCGATCTGGTCTATCACCGGCTCGGTGTTCGGCATGCAGGCGATGCTGGTGACGCCGCCGGCAGCCGCCGCCCGGCTGGCGCTGGCCAGGGTCTCCTTGTGCTCGGCGCCGGGCTCGCGCAAATGGGCGCGCATGTCGACCAGGCCGGGCGCCAGGCAGGCGCCCTTGCAATCGATCACGGTCGCATCCTCGGGCGCACCGTCGGGGAACAGCGTCGGGCCGAAATCGACGATGTGCCGGTCGTCGGTCAGCACCTCGCCTGGGCCGTCGAGCCCGCTGCTGCCGTCGATCAGGCGCGCGTTGAGATAGGCCACCCGCCCCTGGCGCCGTTCGTCCCGGCCGCTCATGGCGCGTCTCCGCGGACCAGCATGTCGAGACAGGCCATGCGCACCGCCACGCCGAGCTCGACCTGGTCGAGAATGACGCTGTGGGTGAGATCGTCGGCGAGCTGGCTGTCGATCTCCACGCCACGGTTCATCGGCCCCGGATGCATCACCAGGGCGTCCGGCTTGGCATGGGCGAGCTTGTCTTCGTCGAGGCCCCAGAAGTGGAAGTATTCGCGGACCGACGGCACGTAAGAGCCCTTCATGCGTTCGGTCTGCAGGCGCAGCATCATGACGATGTCACAGCCCTCCAGGCCCTGGCGCATGTCATGGAAGATCTCGACGCCAAGGCGACCGGCCGCGCTCGGCAGCAGCGTCGGCGGCGCGATCAGGCGCACCCGTGCGCCCATGGTATCGAGCAGATGGATGTTCGAGCGCGCCACGCGGCTGTGGCGGATATCGCCGCAAATCGCCACGGTCAGGCC
>CAZKTK010000638.1:0-1503 GCA_964555535.1 uncultured Rhodospirillaceae bacterium | reverse complement strand
CTCGGTGAGGTTGAGCGAGATCGGCGGCGCATAGACGATCGCCATCTCGTTCTTGTAGCCCTCGACGACGTAGGCGCCGGGCTCGGCCAGGCTTTCCACCAGGTAATCGGTAGCAGTATAGGTCTGGCCCGTCTTGGCGCTGCGTACCTTGGCCCGCTCCGCCGCCCGGGCGCCGATGGGCAGCGCGAACTTGTCGCCGAACTGGCCCAGGTTGGGGCAGCGCACGGCACTGCCCTGGCCGCCCAGGCTGTGGCAAGTGAAGCACCGCCCCTTACCCCAGAAGATGGCCTCGCCGCCCTCCGGGCTGACCTCGACGGCACCGCCCTTGGGCCGCTTGTCGCCGCCGGTCATGGCCGTGATGGTGCTGCCGACCCAGAGGAAAAGTCCCAGCAGCAAGAGCATGAACAGCGCAACCCTGGCAATGGTGGCAGTCATGCGGCTAGTCCTTGTTGGCAGCGATGCTGCCCAGCCAGAACATGAAGGCGACGCCCACCATGAAGACCAGCACGGCCAGGCTGACCATCTCGGTCATGGTGGCGTTGGTCGGCGTGTAGGACCATTCCGAGGTGTCGCGCATGACGCCGAAGATGTGCCAGTCGCCGCGCAGGCCCGAGCGGATGAAGCCCATCAGGCCCATGTTCATGGTGATAACGAAGGTCAGCGCCAGCAGCGCGAACTGGCTGCGCACCGTCATCTTGCCCCATTGCAGCTTGCCGATCTCCTTGGCGCCGCGGAACAGGAAGATATCGATCGCCGTGACCAGGATCAGACAGCTGATCAGTTGCAGGAACTGGGCCACGGCGACGTTGCGCAGGAATGGCGAGGCCTGCTCCATGACCACGAAGCCGTAGACACCGAGGAAGATGACGACGTTGAAGGCGGTCACGGCCAGGTAGATGCCCTGCGCCAGCTTGCCGAGGTTGCGCAGTGCCAGTGCTACCGAGACCACGGCGGCGGCGCAGTTGAAAACCAGCAGCCAGCCGACGGTGCGGAAATACTTGGTGCGGTCCTCGGGCAGGTCGAGCTCGGCCGGATCCATGCCCAGGAGACCCACTGCGTATTGGCCGACGATCAGGATCGCCACCAAGCCTGCTAGGGGAATCACGATCAGCGGCAGCCGCCCCTGATCGCTGATCGGGCGCACGTCCGAGCGGTTGCCGCGCCGGTAGAGCAGGAAGCTGAAGAAGGTCGACAGGATGATCAGATTGACCACCGCGTTCTTGGCCGGCATCAGGCCAAGGAACTTGAGGGTCGGATGGAACTGGCTGCCGCCCATCTGGCCCACCTCCTGGCTGCTCAGGGGCAGGTTGTGCGGCGTCAGCCAGATGGCGAAGGAGATGATGATCGCGCCGAGAATGAACTTGATATATTTGTAGTAGCGCTCGGCGCCCGGGATGCGGGTCATGCCGCTCCACAGATAGTAGTTCGAGATTAGGAACAGCGAGCCGACCAGCATGGCCTGGATGATGAAAGTCCAGGAGAAATCGCCGCCCATCATGTTGT
>CAZKTK010000637.1:0-1503 GCA_964555535.1 uncultured Rhodospirillaceae bacterium | reverse complement strand
GTGCCGTCGGCGATCTTGCGCCCGTAATCGAGCACCACCACGCGATCGGAAATATCCATCACCACCCCCATGTCGTGCTCGATGAGCACGATGGTGGTGCCGAACTCGTCGTTCACGTCGAGGATGAAGCGGGACATGTCCTCCTTCTCCTCGACATTCATGCCGGCCATGGGCTCGTCCAGCAAAAGAATACGCGGCTGTGCCGCCAGGGCCCGGCCAAGCTCCACACGCTTCTGCATGCCGTAGGGCAGGCGCCCCACGGGCGTCTTGCGGATGGCCTGGATTTCGAGGAAATCGATGATCTCCTCCACGGCGCGGCGGTGCTCCAGCTCCTCCTTGAGGTAGGTGCCCCAATAGAGCGCCTGCCAGAAGATGTTGCTGCGCACCTTGGTGTTGCGCCCGGTCATGATGTTGTCGAGGGTCGACATGCCCTTGAACAGGGCGACGTTCTGGAACGTGCGCGCGATGCCCTGGCGGGCGATCTCTGCCGGATCCGCATTGAGGCGGGGAACGCCCTCGAACAGCATCGCGCCCTGCTGCGGGTGATAGACGCCGTTGATGCAGTTGAGCAGCGAGGTCTTGCCCGCGCCGTTCGGCCCGATGATGGCCAGGATTTCGTGCTCGCGCACATCGACCGAGACGCCGGTCAATGCCGTCACCGCGCCGAAGCTCAGCGATATCTCGCGCGCGCTGAGGATGACCTCGCCGAATTTCCTGTCTTCGCTCACGGTTCAGCTCGCCTTGGCCAGGGGCGCCGCCGCCTCCCGGTCCCATATCTTGAGGTTGGCGGTGATCGAGCCTTCGCGCCCGTCCTCGAAGGTCACCTTGGCGTCGATCTGTACCCGGTCGGCCTCGCTGTAGAGGGCCGCGATCAGCGTCTCGTATTTCTCGGCGACGAACTTGCGGCGCACCTTGCGCGTCCGGGTCAGCTCGTTGTCGTCGGGGTCGAGTTCCTTGTGCAACACCAGGAAACGCTGGATCTGCGAGCCCGAGAGCTTGGAATCTCCGGCCAGGCCCGCATTCACCTTGTCGATCTCGCCGGCGATCAGCTCGTACACGGCGTCCTGTGCGGCAAGGTCAGTGTAGCTGGTATAGGCGAGGCCGCGGCGCTCGGCCCAGTTGCCCACCGCCTCGAGATCGATATTGATGAAGGCGGAGACGTAATTCTGCTTGTCGCCATAGGCCACCGCTTCGCGGATGAAGGGGCTGAACTTGAGTTTGTTCTCGAGATATTTCGGCGCGAACATGGTGCCGTCGTTGAGCTGGCCCACATCCTTGGCGCGATCGATGATGCGCAGCTGGCCGTCGTCATCGATGTAGCCGGCATCGCCCGACATGATCCAGCCGTCCTCGGTCTTGGTCTCGGCCGTGGCCTCGTCGTTCTTGAAATAGCCGATGAAGGTCCCGGGACCGCGAAACTGCACTTCGCCGCCATCGCTGATGCGCAGCTCGACCTCGGGCATGGGCTGGCCGACGGTATCCGCCTGCACCTGGCCGTCGGCC
>CAZKTK010000636.1:0-1507 GCA_964555535.1 uncultured Rhodospirillaceae bacterium | reverse complement strand
TGCAGCGCCGGCTCGGCAACATCATCGTCGGCTATCGCCGCGACCGCACGCCCGTGCGCGCCTCCAGCCTGTCCGCGGCGGGGCCGATGACCGCACTGCTCAAGGACGCCTTGGCGCCGAACCTGGTGCAGACCCTGGAGGGCAACCCGGCCTTCGTCCATGGCGGACCGTTCGCCAACATCGCCCATGGCTGCAATTCGGTAGTTGCCACGCGGGCAGCGCTCAAGCTTGCGGACTATGTGGTCACCGAGGCCGGCTTCGGTGCCGATCTCGGGGCCGAAAAGTTCTTCGACATCAAATGCCGCAAGGCCGGCCTGACACCGGATTGCGCGGTACTCGTGGCGACGGTCCGGGCACTCAAGATGCATGGCGGCGTGGCGCGCGAAGACTTGGGGGAGGAGAATATCGAGGCGCTGCGAGCGGGTATCAGCAATCTTGCCCGGCATGTCGCCAATCTGCGCGGCTATGGCGTGCCGCTTGTGGTGGCGATCAACAAGTTCTCAGCCGACAGCGAAGACGAAGTGGCGGTATTGCTTGAGGCCTGTGCCGAACTCGGGGTCGAGGCCGTGCTGGCCGACCACTGGGCGGCCGGCGGTGCCGGCGCGACCGATCTGGCCGAAACGGTGGTGCGCACCATCGACGGCGGCGGCAACGATTTCCATCTGCTGTATCCGGACGGCCTCTCGCTGTGGGAGAAGACGCGCACGGTGGCGCAGCGCATCTACGGTGCGGACAACATCATTGCCGACAAGTCCGTCCGCAATCGCTTCCGCGAACTCGATGCGGCCGGCTTCGGCGATTTTCCGGTCTGTATCGCCAAGACGCAATACAGTTTCTCCACCGATCCCGGCCTCAAGGGGGCACCCAGCGACCATGTGGTTCCGATTCGTGAGTTGCGCCTTGCCGGCGGTGCGGAGTTTCTGGTCGTGGTCTGCGGCGATATCATGACCATGCCCGGCCTGCCGCGGCATCCGGCGGCGGAAAATATCGGCGTAGACGACGCGGGCCATGTCGTTGGCTTATTCTGAGCCGTCGTGCTACCGGTGTTTGCGGAGGGCACGCGATATCTCGCGACCGGCAGGCGGTAACAGGGGCTGAGAGGCAGAAATGGATTGCCCGGCATGCGGTGCAGCCAATGTGACGGAAGCCAAGTTCTGTGCCGAATGCGGCACCGTGCTTCCCGGCCCTTGCGCCGCGTGCGGAACGCTCAGTCCGGCTAACGCAAAATTCTGCATCGGCTGCGGTTCTGCCCTGGGGGGGCGAACGAGCCTGCCCCGCAGACCGAGGCCGATGTCGAGGATAGCGAGGACATCGAGCGCCGCCAGGTGACCATCCTGTTCGTGGACCTTACGGACTACACCCGTCTGACAGGCAGCCTGGGGGCCGAGCGCACCCACGCGCTGGTGCGCCGTTTCTTCGAGCTTGTCGATGGTCTGGTCGGCGATCATGGCGGTATCGTCGAGCGTCATATCGGCGACGCCATCATGGCCATATTCGGCGTGCCGGT
>CAZKTK010000635.1:0-1510 GCA_964555535.1 uncultured Rhodospirillaceae bacterium | reverse complement strand
CCAGTGCGGCGATCCGGGCCATCAAGTGACCGCGTATGATCGAAATATGCTCTAGCCGAATTCGCCTGCGATCGACAGCTGATGCAGCACTGTTGCTTCCACGAGAGCCTACGCGAACCCTTCCTGGCCGGTGTCCGGGCGGCGGGTCTGCTTTTGGGGTGAAGGGCTCTAAACCGCCGGCGTCGCGTAAAGCACTTCGCCGGCCACCTTTATCTCCACATCGACCAGGAAGCGCCGGATCACGTCTGGGTCCGGTGCCACGCCGAGCCCGGGGGATTCGGGCGCGCGCACCATGCCGTCGCGATCGCGGGCGATGCGGTCGGTGACCAGGCTTTCGCCGACCAGCTTGCGTTCGACCGGGTACTCGCAGATATCGTCCTCGGCGTTGCCGGCGAAGGGCTGCAACGACGCGCTAAGCGCCAGGTCCGAATTGAAGGTGTGATTGACGAAGCGCACGCCCTTGGCGGAGGCGTATTCGGCCACGCGGCGGGCCTCGCTGATGCCCATGCGCCCGGCGTCGATCTGCACGAAATCGAGCCCGCCATGGTCCATCATGGCGCGGGCCATGAAGAATTCGTGCGCCCCTTCGCCGCCGGCGATGCCGACCGGGCCGGCGCGTTCCGACAGGGCCTTGTAGGCATCGAGCGCGCCGGAGACGAAGGGCTCCTCGAGCCACGTCGCCCTGGTGTCGCGCAAGGCATCGAGCCGCGCCGCCGCCGCCGCCAGATCGTCGACCCAGACCGTGCCCGCATCGACCAGCAGGATACCGTCCTCGCCGAGGCCCTCGCGCGCGGCGGCGAGGTGGTCCGCATCCGTTGCCACATCGCCGTGGCCGAACGGCCCCCAGCCGAACTTGACCGCGGCGAAGCCTTTCGCGCGCTGGGCCCGCGCCTTCTCCAGGGTCTCCTGCGCGGTGTCGCCGAAGAGTTGCGAGCCGTAGGCGCGTTTCGGCGTTGCTTCGGCGTGGCCGAGCAGCTTCCAGACCGGCGCGTCGAGCCGCTTGCCGAGCAAGTCCCAGAGCGCCGTATCGATGCCGGCCAGCACATGGTCGGTCTGCAGCAGATCCAGGCTGCGCGCCTTCACCCGCTGGTTGATGCGGACGATATCGCCCGTGTCGTCCAGGGCCTCGCCCAGCACCGAATCGCGCACCGGCCGGCAGGCGACATGGGACATCGGTCCGACCAGGGCGCCGATCGAGGGCAGTGGCGAGGCATCGCACTCGCCCCAGCCGACCTCGCCGCCGGCGGAAATGCGGATCAGCGTGGCGTCCTGGCTGTTGTCGGAAATGTCGAGAATTTCCGAGCTGCGCAGATAGAAGATGTCGATGGCGTCGATTTTGGGCACGGGCGTTTCCTTGGGCGTCGTGAAGTGCTCTAGCTCCCCGACCATTTGGGCGGGCGTTTTTCGGCGAAGGCTTTCGGGCCCTCGACGAAATCGTCGCTGTCGTAAAGGGCCTGGACGGCAGGATAGGTGGTGTTGATGGCCTCTTCGAGGGTGGCTTTGTCGAAGC
>CAZKTK010000634.1:0-1518 GCA_964555535.1 uncultured Rhodospirillaceae bacterium | reverse complement strand
AGCCTGTCGCCATCGACGGTCATGGCGATGGCGTAGGGCTTGCCGCAGGCATCGCCCGCGCCTTCGGCGCGCCAAACCTCGTGGACACCGCCGGCCACGGCGATTGGCGCCGGGGTGGCGACAGGCGCAGGTGCCAAGGCAACGGTGCCTGCGCTCTCCGCGGAGGTCGGTGCCGGCGGTCGCTGCAGCGCCGCCATCATCGCTTCAGGCACATCGGCATCGTCGGCCAGGTCAGGCACCAGGAGGAGTCCGGCGACCTCCTTGCGCTCGATCTCGTCCGCGACCTGCATCAAGGCGGCACTGCGGTTGGCGTAGGAGGGATGGGTGCTGGTGTAGTCGATGCCGGCCGGGTTGCGCGTCGCCATGCGGCGCCAGAAGTTGGGCGCCGTGCGCGTGTCGTAGCCGGCACGCGCGACCATGTAGAGGGCCAGGTAATCGGCCTCGGCCTCGAAATCCACGGAATAGGTCAGGGCACCCTGCTGGGCGCCGAGGCGGGTGAAGTCGCCGCCCGTGTTGACGCCCGCGGCAGCGGCGAGGATGTCGAAGACCAGCCCCACCGCGGCGCCGGCCATGGCGTTTTGCTGCTGCTTTTCGATATGATCGAGCAGGGCGTGCGAAAGCTCGTGCCCGTAGACCAGGGCAAGCTCGTCATCGGTCCTGGCGAAATTGAGCATGCCGGTATTGAAGGACAGCGACTCGCCATCGGTAAAAGCATTCACCTCTTGATTCAGGGCCAGACCGTATGGAAAGCGACAGGCCTTTCGTGGACGTATGGTTAGTGTTACCTCCTGGCCGCCGCGACGCACCACCATCGGCATGCCCGCCTTGTCGTAGGCGTTCGATGTGAGCACGCTGACGACACGCTCCATGCCTCTGGCGCTCTCCGGGATCGGTACGCCGGCCAAGCTGACGATCTCGTCGCGCTTGCGCAGGCCGGCGGCTTCGGCAGGGGAATCGGGGACCACGTCGAGCACGGTTACCGCGGTTCCCAAATTGAACGCCGTGGCCACGGGGCGGCGTAACTCGCCGCTGATCGCAGGGGTGTTCAAGGCGGAAAATCCGGCCTGCCAATCGACGGCGTCGCCACAAAACTCGGTGGCGTCGGCGCCGATGCGAAAGGCCACGCGATTCAGGCGCATCAGGTCGCTGACGTAATCGCGGGCGAACATCTCCCGTTGTAGCTGCGACTCCCGCGCCGCCAAGGCGGGATCCACCTCGACCGTCTTCAAGCTCGGCTGGGCGCAGGCCGCGAGCAGCGACATTGCCGCGAGCGACAATCCATATCCAAGGGTTCTTCGCACGGCACCCTCCCCATCGGCGAATAATTGGCTCCCGTTCACAATTATAACAAGTTATTCTCTAGGTTGTACTATCAAATCGTGCTTGTTTCAGAAGGTTGGAATCGCTTTTTCGTGCGGAATCGGGCAACTTGGGCGCGGCCATGGGAGGATGATTGAGCGATGGCGCAGGCGTGGTATCTCAATTCTTGGATCGTGCGAGCAGTTGCTGCCGTCTTTC
>CAZKTK010000633.1:0-1528 GCA_964555535.1 uncultured Rhodospirillaceae bacterium | reverse complement strand
CATCGCCATTGTGGGGCGAGGTAGTGCTGGAGTCGGGCGAAGCGCGGCCTTTCGACGCCGTCTTTCTGTTGCCCGAGGGTGCCATCGACCGTGCCAGCCTGGCCATGGCGGGGACCGATATGGGTACCGTGGCGGTGGCGCTCGGCAGCGGCGCGTCCGAGCCGGCGATTGCCGGCCCGCTGAGCCGCGGTGGTATCGAGATGGCGGTCCTCGGCAGCCGCCGGCTCGACGATGGTCTCGCCGTGAGGGTCGCATTCGCCAACCTGGACGCGTTGTCGCCGTTGCGTCTGCGCCTCGATGAGGAAATTGTGCTGGTCGAGAACGGCGACTACGTGCACCTGCCAAGGCCTCGGTCGAGCCCGCATTTCGCCATGCCGCTCAGGTTCCTGGCCGGCTTGCCGATGGCAGGCGACTTGCTCTTCGCGCTGCCCGAGGCGGGCGCCTCGCTGGCGCTGGCTTATGCCACGCCGGACGGCCTGTTGACGCTGCCCTTCTCGGGTGACGCCCCGACGCCCATGGAGCCCTTGGCGCGGGAGGGCAATGGCGATCTGGAGGTGGCGCTGTTCGGGTTTGCGCGCAGCGCGGGCCTGTTAAGCATCGATCTGGCGCTGACCCTGCTCGGCGATGATCCGCGCCGGATAGCGGTGTTGCGGCCGGCCGATCAGATTGCGCTCGTCGCTGACGATGGCCGGGCATATGCGGTAGCCGAGGCTGGGCTGCCGCGTGAATTGACCGGCGGCGCCTTGTGGCGGTCCCTGCGTCGCCGGGGCAGCCTGAGCTTTGCGGTGCCGGCGGCGGTGGCGCCGGAAAGTCTGGTCCTGCAGGTCGGCATCATCGCCCCGCTGATCGAGCTGCCCTTGGCTGCCGCCGCGACCGAGGCGCCGGCGCCAGCGCCGCAGCCCGTGCCCCGCGCCGACGGCGATGTGCTTGTCACCGGTGGAGCCGAGGCCCAACAGCAGTTCCGGCGCGACGCGGCGCTTGGCCTCGAGCTGTCCTTGGCGCGCGCGGCCTTCGAGCCCGGCTGGCCGGTGCTGCTTGCCTATAGGGTGGCCGAGGTTGCGGATGGCGCCTGGGTGGGGTTGATGCCTGCCGCGGCGCCGCACGGCGATTCCGCGGTCGCCGACCAGCACGATATGGACTACGAATATCTTGGCGGCCATCGCCAGGGCCTGCTCCAGTTCAGCGCGCCGGCCGAGCCGGGCGCCTACGAGCTGCGCCTGCTCGCCAACAACAGCGACGGCCCCGAGCTGGCGACTATTGCCTTCAGCGTCGTGCCGGCGATCGAGCGGCCGGCGCCGGTGGCGGCCGATATCGCTCATGACGGCCTGCTGAACATAGCGCCCTATCCCTTCGGTAACCGGACCTCGGGCGGCTACAGCGACAGCAGCCGCCGCTTGATCGACGGCGATACCACCGTTGGTGGCGGCGCCTATGGGCCGATGGGGGAGGAGGGGCCGATCACGGTCATCTTTGCGCGGCCCTATACCATCGAGCATGTGCGCATCGTCTTTCCGCAGCCGAGCAACGG
>CAZKTK010000632.1:0-1529 GCA_964555535.1 uncultured Rhodospirillaceae bacterium | reverse complement strand
CAGTATCACCCACGGATGATGCTGGCGCTGTTGATCTATAGCTATGCGAACGGAATTTTCTCGAGCCGGCGGATCGAGCGTGCGACTTACCGGGACATCGGCGTTCGCTTTGTGGCGGCGAACGTGCATCCGGACCACGACACAATCGCGACGTTTCGACGAGAGAACTTTGCCGCGGTCAGCACGAGCTTTTTGCAGGTTCTGCTTCTGGCCAAGGAATTGAAGCTGTTGAAGGTTGGGCTGGTCAGCGTCGACGGGAGCAAGATCAAAGCCAGCGCCAACAAGCATCGCTCTGTGAGGTACGATCGTGCCGGGGAGTTGATGGAACAGCTGGAGCTGGAGATCGCCGAGTTGATGGCGCGCGCTGATGCGGCCGACGGGGCCGGTGAGGAGGATATTCAGGCGCTGCCCGAAGAGATTGCGCGGCGTGAGGCTTTGCGTGATCAGCTGGATGCGGCCAGGCGTCGTCTGGAGGCCCAGGCCAAGGCGCGCGCCGAGGCTGAGCGGGCAGCGTATGAAGCCAAGGTGGCGGCCCGCGAGAAGCGTCGGGGCCGGGCCAAGGGCAAGCATCCCAAGCCGCCGGAGGAGGCGCCGCGCGCGGACGAGCAGAGCAATCTGAGCGATCCGGACAGCCGGCTGATGCGCAAGAGCAAGAGGCACGAATACCGTCAGGCCTATAACGCTCAGGCCGTGGTGGATGCGGCGGGCAGCCAGCTGATCCTGGGCAACCGGGTCAGCCAATGCGCCAGCGACCGCAACGAGCTGGTGGCGGATATCGCTGCGATCCCGCTTGAGTTGGGTGCGCCGGAGACAGTCCTGGCGGATAACGGCTATGCCAATGGCGATGAAGTCGAGAGCCTGGCCGAGACGGGTATCGACGCTCTGGTGGCGACCGGGGCAGAGGGCCGTCGGCGGCGCCATGATTTCCGCCCGGCCAAGGCCGGGGAGACGCCAAAAGAGCCCAAGGCCGAATGGCTCCAGGCAATGGCTGCCAAGCTCGCAAGTGACGACGGCCGCGCCCTCTACAAGCTTCGCCAGCAAACCGTCGAGCCGGTCTTCGGCATCATCAAGGCGGTCCTCGGCTTCAGCGGCTTTTCCTTGCGCGGCCTCGACAAGGTCACCGGCGAGTGGAGCCTGGTGGCTCTCGCCTACAACTGCAAGCGCCTGCATAAGCTCAAGATGGAGATGCCATCATGACGGTGCCTTCGGCCAAGAAATTCACCGCAACGCTTAGCGCAGAGCCTCTCCAGGCAGGTAAACCGGCACAATCTCGGCCATCAACCAAAATCCCAACCGATCCGGACCAGCTCACAATGCCGCACCCCTTCCCTGACCAACGACCCCGTTCCAATCTCACGAGCCAAAGTCCGACAGACTGCTAGCCCGAATTATTCATGCCGGCCATGTGGTTTGATGGGAGCCGAAACAGAAGGGCTTCTCCCGCTGGCACGGGGACGACGATGCGCGCCGGGCGGTCACCAACAACCGAACACGCTTGCTCTCGGGCGTGGCCAAGCAGGCCTTCAAGC
>CAZKTK010000631.1:0-1530 GCA_964555535.1 uncultured Rhodospirillaceae bacterium | reverse complement strand
TTGATCGAGCAGACCCCGCATCTGACGCTACATGGCCTGAAGGACGAATTGGCCAGGCCACAGCGGCCCTCGACGAAGCCGAGGCCTTCGCGCAAAGCAGCGGCGAGCATCGCATGCTGCCCGAGCTGTACCGGTTGCGCGGCGAGATCGCGCTGGGCCAGGGTGACGCGGATGCGGCCGAGACCGCGTATCGTGATGCCATAGCGCAGGCCATCGAAGACGAAGCGAAAGCCCTGGAACTCCGCGCCGCCACCTCCCTCGCCAAGCTCTGGCAATCCCAGGGCAAGACCGCAGAAGCCCGCGACATTCTCGGGCCTGTCTACGACTGGTTCACGGAAGGCTTCGACACCGCCGACCTGAAAGACGCCAAGGCGCTGCTCGACGACCTTGGCTAAGGCGCGCGGGCGGCGTACAAACGCAGCCCAACAGAGACAAAAGCAGCGAGTGGTTTCCCATGGCAGACAAGCTTCTCCCGACCTCCGTCGTCGGTTCCTACGCCCAGCCGGACTGGCTGATCGACCGCGAGGCCCTGGCCGCCGGCTCGCCGCCGCGGGTGCGGCGTGCGGGGCTGTGGCGGATCGAGCCGGAATATCTGGAGGAGGCGCAGGACGATGCCACCATCATCGCCATCCGCGCCCAGGAGCAGGCCGGCATCGACATCATCACCGATGGCGAGACGCGGCGCGAAAGCTATTCCAACCGCTTCTCCACGGCGCTCGACGGCATCGATACCGAGCGCGTGGGCACGGCCATCTCGCGCAAGGGCACGCCCAACGACGTGCCGCTGGTGACCGGGCCGATCAAGCGCACCAAGCCCATCGGCGTGCGCGATGTGGCGTTCCTGCGCGCCAACACGGACCGGCAGATCAAGGCGACCCTGCCCGGGCCCTTCACCATGTCCGAGCAGGCCGAGGACGCCTATTACAAGGACCCGGAGGCGCTGACCATGGCCTATGCGGAGGCCGTGAACGCCGAGGTCCGCGAGCTGTTTGCCGCAGGCGCCGACGTGGTGCAGATCGACGAGCCTTTCGTGCAGGCGCGCCCCGATAACGCCAAGGCCTATGCCATTCCCGCCATCAACAAGGCACTGGAGGGCATCGAGGGCAAGACCGCGCTGCATCTCTGCATGGGCTATGCGGCGATGATCAAGCAGCGCCATGACGAATACCAGTTCCTCACGGAGCTGGCCGAGTGCACCGTCGATCAGATTTCGCTCGAGACCGCCCAGCCCGACCTCGACCTATCCGTGCTCGCCGAGCTGCCGGGCAAGGACATCATCTTGGGCGTCATCAACATGGACGACATGACGGTCGAGACGCCGGAGACCGTGGCCGGGCGCATCGAGCGCGCCTTCCCCCACGTTGCGCCCGAGCGCATCATCCCGGCGCCCGACTGCGGCTTCAAATACATCCCCCGCGACGTCTCTTTCGCCAAGCTCCAGGCGCTGGTGGCGGGCGCGGATCTGGCGCGCGGACGGCGCTAGAGCGTTTCACGTTTTGACGGAACCATATCCTGCGTTTGCGAGGAAGT
>CAZKTK010000630.1:0-1535 GCA_964555535.1 uncultured Rhodospirillaceae bacterium | reverse complement strand
GGCGCTCGAAGCCCAACTCGCCAAGCCGACCCCGAAAAAGCGCACCCGCAAGCCCCGCAATCCCGACGCCTGAGCGCTTGCGTCCCCAGACCTCTTCTGGCACCCTACCGGGTGTTGTGGTGGCTCGCTCGATGATCCACAATATGCGCGATTCGCACCGCCAAATTGGGCGATGCTCACGAAAGGACGCCGCGGTGGCCAAGCTGTCGGTTTTGGAGTCTGAGGCAACGGTCAACCCGATCGATGCCGTCGAGGAAGTGGTGCTCTCCTACGAGTGGTCGTTCGAGCGCCAGGGCGAGGACGAGATCGCCGTACAGATCGCCGGCCAGTGGTGCGATTTGCACATGTGGTTCGCCTGGCGCACCGAGACGCGCTCGCTGTTCTTCACCTGCGCGCTCGACATGCGCGTGCCGGACGGGCGCCGCGACGCGGTCTACCCCTTGCTGGCCCAGATCAACGAAAAGCTCTGGTTCGGCCATTTCGAACTGTGGTCGGAGGAGGGCTGGCCGACCTTCCGCCATACCCTGCTTGCGGGCCGCGGTACGGCCGTCTCGGCCGATCTCGTCGAAGAGATGGTGGACGCGGCGCGCAGCGAATGCGACCGCTTCTATCCCGCCTTCCAGTTCGTCATCTGGGGCGGCAAGGACGCGGACGGCGCCATCGAGGCGGCCCTGATCGAACCTATCGGCGAAGCCTGAGGATTACGACTATGGCGGGACTTCTGGTGCTTGTCGGCGGCGGCAAGATGGGCGGCGCATTGCTCGCAGGCTGGATCGAAAAAGGCGGCGTCGCGGCGGATGACGTGATCGTCGTCGAGCCCTCCGAGGATGCGGCACGCGATTTGCGCGGCCGCCACGGCGTGCGCGTGGTCGCCGATCCGGGCGATATCGACGATACCCCCGATCTGGTGCTGTTCGCCGTCAAGCCCCAGGTGATCGGCGACGTGGTCGGCGAATATCGCCGCTTCGCCGCCGCCACCCCCGCCCCTGCCTTCCTCTCGATCGCGGCCGGCACCCGCCTGGCGCTGTTCGAGGATGCGCTCGGCGACACCGCGGCCATCGTCCGCGCCATGCCCAACACGCCCGCCGCGGTGGCGCGCGGCATCACGGTATGCTGCCCCAACGCCCGCGCCGAAGCCGATCAGATTGCCCTCTGCACGCGCTTGCTCGAGGCCGTCGGCGAGGTCGCCTGGATCGACGACGAAGGCGACATGGACGCGGTAACCGGCGTTTCCGGCAGCGGCCCGGCCTATGTCTTCCTGATGATCGAAAGCATGACCGCGGCCGGCATCGCCGCCGGCCTCGACGCGGAACTTGCCGCCCGTCTCGCCGCCGCCACTGTCTCGGGCGCCGGCGAGCTTGCCCACCGCGCGGGCGAGCCCGCCGAGATCCTGCGCCGCAACGTCACCAGCCCCGGCGGCACCACCGCCGAGGCCCTTAGCGTGCTCATGGCCGAGGACGGGCTGGACGCGTTGATGACGAAGGCCGTGCGCGCGGCGACGGAACGGAGCAAGGAGCTGGCGGGTTAGGCTGCCG
>CAZKTK010000629.1:0-1538 GCA_964555535.1 uncultured Rhodospirillaceae bacterium | reverse complement strand
GCCGCGGCGTCGATCAGATGGCGGCTGTCATCGGTAAGCTTCACGTGCAGGCTGACCACATCGGCTGTGGCCAGCAATTCGTCGAGCGGCACATAGGTGACGCCAAGCGCCGCGCCACGCTCCGGCGAGGGATTGTAGCTCCAGGCGATGACGCGCATGCCGAGCGCATTGGCCAGCCGCGCCATCTCGGCCCCGACCGCGCCCGTGCCGACGACCCCCAGGGTCTTGCCTTGCAGACCCACATTGAGCATTCGCGTCCAGCGGCCGGCCTTGAGCTCCGCTGTTTGAAAGGCGGCGCGCTTGGCAACCGCGAACATCAGTCCGAACATGTGCTCGGCCACGGCCGGTGCCGTGCGACCGGGCTGGTTGGAGACCACCACGCCGTGTTCGGTCGCCGCATCGAGGTCGATCATGTCCGTGCCGATGGAGCAGGTGGTGATCATGCGTAAGTTCGGCAGTTTTTCGAACTCCGCCCGGCGCCAGGTCACGGCACTACGCGAGTTGATGATGATCCCGGCATTGGCGGCGCGGGCGATCTTCTCATCATGGTCCGACGGCCGGTCCTCATGCAGCGTGACGTCGCCAAAAGGAGACAGACGGTCGAGGGCCGACGAGCCTGCGATTTGTACGGGATCGTCCCCCGGCACAAGGATGGAAACGCGGTCCGAGGCGGTCATGGCATGGCTCCTTTCGATTCGCGCCACACCATAGCGCACGCCACGGCGCGCGTCGCGGCTGGCAATGCCGGCGCCCGGGTGCTATTCGATAGGCGGCAGCGGCAAGCGGCGGGGCAAAGGAACAGATGGACGCGATTATCCGAGAGCTGGAGGAACGGCGCGCAGCGGCGCGTGCGGGTGGGGGCGAGCGGCGCATCGCCTCGCAGCATGGCAAGGGCAAGCTGACGGCGCGCGAACGCCTGGAGCTGCTGCTGGATCCTGGCTCGTTCGAGGAATACGACATGTTCGTCGAGCACCGTTGCAGCGACTTCGACATGGACGAGCAAAGGGTGCCGGGTGATGGCGTGGTCACCGGGCACGGCACCATCAACGGTCGCAAGCTGTTCGTCTTCAGCCAGGATTTCACGGTCTTCGGCGGCTCCCTGAGCGAGGCCCATGCGGAGAAGATCTGAAAGTTCATGGATCTCGCCATGAAGGTGGGTGCGCCGTTCATCGGCCTCAACGACTCTGGCGGCGCTCGCATTCAGGAGGGAGTCGCCTCGCTCGGCGGTTATGCGGAGGTCTTCCAACGCAATGTGCTGGCCTCGGGCGTGGTGCCGCAGCTCAGCCTGGTCATGGGGCCATGCGCCGGCGGTGCGGTCTATTCGCCCGCCATGACCGACTTCATCTTCATGGTCAAGGATTCGTCCTATCTGTTCGTCACCGGACCGGATGTGGTGAAGACCGTGACCCACGAAACGGTCAGCGCAGAAGAGCTCGGCGGCGCGGTGAGCCACACCACCAAGTCGGGCGTTGCCGACATCGCCTTCGAGAACGATGTCGAGGCGCTGGCGACTATGCGGCGCTTTTTCGATTTCCTGC
>CAZKTK010000628.1:0-1540 GCA_964555535.1 uncultured Rhodospirillaceae bacterium | reverse complement strand
TGTCCACCCTTCTTGCTGCATCTTCCTGCATGCCAGGCATCACATGCGAGTAGAGGTCGAGCGTAACTGCGATAGTGCTGTGCCCCACCTGAGGCCCAACACTTCGCTCCTCCGCATACCAGTGCCCACAGCCAGCAGCACTGGCACGTATAGTGGCGAGCCTTTAGCGGCATCAAGCAACAGCACGACTTCATCCAATCCCAGCACGCTCATCTCGCGACGTACCGGCCTCGGGGGCTCCACGGACTTGGCAGGGTCCCTGAGCTTTTCGTTCGGAGGCAAGAAGCCTTCGCTGGACGATGCTGAAGGGTGGCGTGAACGGCTATCCTCGGCCTCGATATCGGCGGGGGGCTGGTCTACGACGTCAACGACTACATGACCGACGGCAAGGTCATCGTGACCGCCAAGGCGGTGACTGTGAGCGGTGATGGGGCGGCGAATTCACTGTCCGGCACCGGTGCGGCCGACCTCATCCACGGCTATGACGGCAACGACGATATCGACACGCTTGGCCTCGGCGACCTCGTCTATGGCGGCCTCGGCGACGACGAGTTCGAGATCGGCGATACCAGCTTCGCCCGCATCGACGACGGCGACGGAACCGACACCCTGCGGCTTACGGGCAACTCGCTCTCGCTTACCGGTCTTCGGGGCGACAAGCTGGAAGGAATCGAGGCGGTGGACCTCGGCGACGGCGACGGCGTCGGGCGCACCCTGACCTTGGATGACATACTGATCGGTGCCGCCACCGACGGCGACGACATCCTCACCATCGACGGCGACAGCTCGGATTACGTCAATCTCGGCAGCAGCGGTGCTACGACAGATTGGACGAGTTCTATCGGCGCGACCTATACGACCTACACGCATGTTTCCGGCGTTGTTGCGGAGATTGACAACGACATCAACACCACGCTTTTGTGACGGCGCAAACGATATGTCGGTATTGCTAGCCGAGTTCAATCAGTCCCGCTTCGGCAACGGACCCAGAGCCCTTCACGCTTAAATGGAATCGGTTTGATGGGCTTTAACGCAAGGATTCCGCGCCCGCAGGCGGCCTTGAGAGACGGCGTTGACAGGCGCGCGGCAGGCGCTATAGTCGCGCCCTCGCGAAATTTGGCGGCACCCTAGGGGCGCCGCAAGTTGGAGTGCGTCATGTACGCAGTCATAAAGACGGGCGGCAAACAGTATCGTGTCGCCAAAGACGATGTGATTTCCGTTGAGCGCCTCGCCGGCGATGCCGGCGATGAGATTGCGTTCGACGAGGTGCTCATGGTGGGCGGCGACGACGGGGCGACCGTCGGCACGCCGACCGTCGCGGGCGCCAAGGTTACCGCCACGGTGCTGGAGCAGGCGCGCGACGACAAGGTCATCGTGTTCAAGAAGAAGCGCCGCCAGGGCTATCGCCGCAAGCGCGGCCATCGCCAGGAACAAACCGTGCTTCGTATCGCCGATATCAGCACCGGCGCTTGAGGGGACAGACGAATGGCCCATAAAAAGGCAGGTGGCAGCTCACGCAACGGCCGCGATTCGGCGGGCC
>CAZKTK010000627.1:0-1543 GCA_964555535.1 uncultured Rhodospirillaceae bacterium | reverse complement strand
TCGTCGTAGCCCAGCGCGTCGAGCGCCTTGGGCACGATGCGGTTGATGATCTTGAAATAGCCGCCGCCGGCGAGTTTCTTGAACTTGACCAGCGCGAAGTCGGGCTCGATGCCCGTGGTGTCGCAATCCATCACCAGCCCGATGGTGCCGGTGGGGGCGATCACGGTGGCTTGCGCATTGCGGTAGCCGTGCTGGGTGCCGAGCTCGACCGCCTCGTCCCAGGCCCGGGCCGCCGCCGCCGTCAGCGCGCCCTGCGGGCAGTTGGCCGCATCGAGCGGCACGGGCGCGATGTTCAGGCCTTCATAGCCGTCAGCCTGGCCTTGCGCGGCGAGGCGGTGGTTATGCATCACCCGCAGCATGGCGCGGCGGTTGTCGGCATATTCCGGAAAGGCGCCAAGTTCGCGCGCCATCTCCGCCGAGGTACGATAGGCGGTGCCCGTCATCAGCGCCGTGATGGACGCACACAGCGCGCGGCCCTCGTCCGAATCGTAGCTGAGGCCGGAGGCCATGATCAGGCCGCCGATATTGGCGTAACCGAGGCCCAACGTGCGGAAGGCATAGGAGCGCTCGGCAATGGCGCGGGAGGGGAACTGCGCCATCAGCACGGAGATTTCCAGCACCACGGTCCACAGGCGCACTGCGTGGTTGAAGGCGGCGATGTCGAACCGGCCGTTGGCGTCGCGGAAGGCCATCAAGTTGAGCGAGGCCAGATTGCACGCCGTGTCGTCGAGGAACATGTATTCCGAGCACGGATTGGAGGCGCGGATGCGGCCCGACTCGGGGCAGGTGTGCCATTCGTTGATGGTGGTGTCGAACTGGATGCCGGGATCGGCCGACTGCCAGGCCGCCACCGCCATGTTCTCCCACAGGCCCTTGGCCGATACGGTCTCCGCCACCTTGCCGTCGGTGCGCCGGATGAGCTGCCAGTCGGCATTGTCCTGCACGGCCGCCATGAAGTCGTTGGTGACGCGCACGGTGTTGTTGGCGTTCTGGCCGGAGACCGTGAGATAGGCTTCCGAATCCCAGTCGGTGTCGTAGGTGCGCAGCTCGAGCTCCGTATAGCCCTGGCGCGCGAAGTCGATGGCGCGGCGGATCGAGTTCTCGGGGATCATCGCTGCGCGGGCGCCGCGGATGGCTTTCTTGAGCGTCGGGTTGTCGGCCGGGCTGAAGCGGCTCGCTCCGCCCACCTGGCAGGCTGTCATGATGGCGTTGAGATGGCTCGACAGCAGCTTCGAGCCCGCCACGAGCGCCGCCACCTTCTGCTCCTCCACCGCCTTCCAGTCGATGAACTGGGCGATGTCCGGATGGTCGATGTCGACCACCACCATCTTGGCCGCACGCCGCGTGGTGCCGCCCGACTTGATGGCGCCGGCGGCGCGATCGCCGATCTTGAGGAAGCTCATGAGGCCGGACGAGCGGCCGCCGCCCGAGAGCGGCTCGTTCTCGCCGCGCAGCGCCGAGAAGTTGGAGCCCGTGCCCGAGCCGTATTTGAACAGGCGCGCCTCGCGCACCCACAGGTCCATGATGCCGCCCTCGTTCACCA
>CAZKTK010000626.1:694-1557 GCA_964555535.1 uncultured Rhodospirillaceae bacterium | reverse complement strand
GCAGGATGTTGCCTGCCACCATCACCGCCAGCGCGGCGACAACTACCAGGAGGGTGCGAATCTTCTTCACTCGGATGTCTGATCGGTGTCGGTGTCGGACGCGCCCCTATCCGCGGTACCGGCGCCCTCTGGCCCGGCGTCAACCGAGGCGGGCGTGTCCGGTGCAGCCAGCGGGGCCGTTACCTCACCCGTGTCCACCCACCAGTCGGTGTCGCTGAGGGTTTGCTCGCGCTGCTGTGCGCGAGCGCGCCCGATGATGTTGCCTTCGTCCCCGGAACGGTTGAACCATGCCAGCGCAAACGCCGATACGAGGAAGATCGCGGCCAGGATCGCGGTGCCGCGGGTGAGCACGTTACCGGTGCGCGAGCCAAAGGGGGTGTTGCTCTCGCCACCGCCGAACATACCGCCGATGCCACCGCCCTGATCGTCCTGGATAAGGACGATAAGCGTTAAGAGAATCGCGCTGATCACCAGCACGACGAGGACCAGAACCGAAACGAGCGTCATGGTTGGGTGCCGCCGGCACGGAACGCCGGCCGCGGAATCGCCGGCACTATACCGACTCGGGCAACCGGACAGCAACCGGCGGGGAGCGGATCAGCCGGCGCGAAGCGTCTCAGCCGACCGTAGCGACAATGGCGGCGAAGTCGTGGGCGTCCAGCGACGCGCCGCCCACCAATGCGCCGTCGATGTCGGGATCGCTCAGGAGAGCGGCGGCGTTCTCGGGCTTCACCGAGCCGCCGTAGAGCAGCGGCAGCGCGCCGGCGGCCTCGGGCCCGTACTGCTGCGACCACCAGGTGCGGATGGACCGATGCATGGCACCGGCGTCATCGGGGGTGGCCGTGCGTCCAGTGCCGATGGCC
>CAZKTK010000626.1:0-684 GCA_964555535.1 uncultured Rhodospirillaceae bacterium | reverse complement strand
CGGCAGCAGCCGCGCAACTGGTCGGCCACCACCTGCTCCGCACGCCCGGCATCGCGCTCGGCCAGCGTCTCGCCAACGCACAGGATCGGCTGGAGCCCGGCGGCCACTGCCGCCTGCAGCTTCGGCGCGATGTCGGCATCGGTCTCGCCGTAGAGCTGCCGTCGCTCCGAGTGACCGACGATCACCCAGCGAACGCCATGGGCAAGCAGCATGCTCGCCGCTACTTCGCCGGTGTGCGCTCCCTCACCGTGAGCGCTGACGTTCTGCGCCGCTAGCTCGACCTCGCCGCCCGCCAGCTCGCCGGCGACGGCCGCCAAGGCGGTGAACGGCGGGGCCACCACCACCGTTGCCGCGCTCCCGGCGCAGGCAGCACCGACCTCCGCAGCCAGGGCAGCTGCCGCTACGTGGTCCTTGTGCATCTTCCAGTTGCCGGCCACCACGCGCCGGCGCCCGCCGCCTGGCTCGCTCACGTGGTCAGCACCGCCACGCCGGGCAGCTCCCGGCCCTCGAGCAGCTCCAACGAGGCGCCGCCGCCGGTGGAGACATGGCTGATGCGATCGGCGAGGCCGGCGGCGTTCAGCGCGGCCACCGAATCGCCACCGCCGACAACGGTAACCGCCGAGCTGGCGGCGACCGCGCTCGCCACGGCGCTCGCAGGGACCTTCCTCCGGCCAGCTACCGCCT
>CAZKTK010000625.1:0-1566 GCA_964555535.1 uncultured Rhodospirillaceae bacterium | reverse complement strand
TCTCCGGCGGCTCGCCCGGGCCGCACAAGATCCAGGGCATCGGCGCCGGCTTCGTACCCGATATTCTCGACACAGGGGTGATCGATGAGATCGTGCAGGTGAGCAACGACGAGGCCTTCGCCATGTCGCGCAAGCTGGCGCCGCTGGAGGGCATACCCGTCGGCATCTCCTCCGGTGCAGCGCTGGAGGCGGCGGTGCGCGTCGGCAGCCGCGACGACATGGCGGGCAAGCTGATGGTCGTTATCATCCCCTCCTTCGCCGAACGCTATCTCTCGACCGTATTGTTCGAAGGGTTGGACGACTGACTGCGATGGATTTCAGCGACGAGCAGGTCGAGCGCTACGCGCGCCACATCATTCTGCCGGAGGTCGGCGGCACCGGTCAGGCGCGCCTGATGGACTCGCGCGTGTTGGTGATCGGCGCCGGCGGCCTCGGCTCGCCGCTGATCCTCTATCTGGCGGCGGCCGGTGTCGGTACCATCGGCGTGGTTGATGACGACGTGGTGGCGCTCTCCAACCTGCAGCGCCAAGTGCTGCACGACAGCGACCGTGTCGGTGTGGCGAAAGTGGCGAGCGCCGCGGCCAGCGTCGAGCGCATCAATCCGGAGGTACAGCTCGTGTCGCACGAGACGCGACTGGTCGCGGACAACGCCCTGGACCTGTTCGCGGGCTACGATGTGGTGGTCGACGGCAGCGACAATTTCCCGACGCGCTTTCTCGTCAACGATGCGGCAAGGCTGGCAGGCAAAACCCTGGTGTCCGCCGCCATCCTGCGCTTCGAAGGCCAGCTCAGCACCTTCAAGTCCCATCTCGGCGGCGACAATCCGTGCTATCGCTGCATCTTCCCGGCGGCGCCCCCGGCCGGGCTGGTGCCGAGCTGCGCCGAGGGCGGGGTGCTGGGCGCGCTGGCCGGCACGCTCGGCTCCCTGCAGGCCATCGAGGTGATCAAGGAGCTGCTTGACATCGGCGACAGCATGTCCGGTAGCCTGCTCATCTTCGATGCGCTGAACACCACCTTCCGCAAGGTCAAGGTACGCCCCGACCCGGCCTGTGCGCTGTGCAGCGGCCAGGCAACCATTCACGATCTCTCGGCCCATGCCGATGACTGAGGATGACGGGCAGCGCCCGGCCAAGCTGTCGCTGATCGTCTTCTCGGGCGAGTTCGACAAGGTGCACTACGCGCTCGCCACCGCCGCCGCGGCCGCGGCCATCGATATTCCGGCGACGCTCTTCTTCACCATGCAAGCAAGCCGCGCGGTGGCGGCGGACGACGGCTGGCACGGCCTCGCCGGCGACCCGGTGGCGAGCGACGCGGCCTTGCGGGAGCGCAAGCTCGCCGGCTTCGAGGAGCTGCTCGAATCGTGTCAGGCGCTCGGCGTGCGCTTTCTCGTCTGCACCATGGGGCTCGCGGCCATCGACTTGGACACCGCCGAATTGCGCCAGGACCTCGGCATCGAGCTCGGCGGCCTGGTCACCTTCCTCAACGACGCCCGCGCCGACGGCACGGTGCTGTTCGTCTAGAGCATGTTTCGACCATACGCGGTCACTTGATGGCCCGGATCGCCGC
>CAZKTK010000624.1:0-1570 GCA_964555535.1 uncultured Rhodospirillaceae bacterium | reverse complement strand
GGAAGCGCTCGGTCAGCGCTTCGACTTCCTGCGCCGGAATATCCTGGCGCGCGATGAACACACTCTCGTAGAGCGGCATGAACGGCTCCTCAAAGTCGCACGGGGTGCGGGATGGATCGCCTGTGGGATCCGGCATTTTTGGCGCGCGCCAGGGTTCAGCGGTCGCGCGCCGGAAAACGAGGCGCGCACTATACCGATTTCGCGACCCGCTGCAAGCACCACTCGGTGCAGCCTTGACAGGGCCGCCAGCGCGGGTAGTTCTGGGCCCTCGAAATTGCAGAGGGGACGGCTATGGCGCGAGCGTTCGTGTTTCCCGGACAGGGGTCGCAAGCGGTAGGTATGGGGCGCGAGCTGCATGACGCTTTCGCATCCGCGCGCGAGGTGTATCAGGAAGTCGACGATGCCCTCGATCAAAATCTGACACGCCTCATTTTCGAAGGGCCCGAGGACGAGCTGACCCTGACCGAGAACACCCAGCCGGCGCTGATGGCCACTTCGCTCGCCGTGGTCCGCGTGATCGAGCGCGAAGGCGGCATCGCTTTGGCGGACAAGGCTGCCTTCGTGGCGGGCCATTCCCTCGGTGAATATTCCGCCCTTGCCGCCGCGGGCGCGATGGGCCTTGCGGACACCGCACGGCTGCTGCGCCGCCGCGGCCAGGCCATGCAGAGCGCCGTGCCCGTTGGGGAAGGCGCCATGGCGGCGGTGCTCGGCCTCGACCTCGAGGCGGTGCAGGCAGTGGCGGCGGACGCAGCCGCAGCTGGTGGCGGTGTCTGTGAAGTCGCCAATGACAATGCCCCGGGCCAGGTGGTGTTGAGCGGCGGCACCAAGGCGGTCGAGCAGGCGGTGGCCCTGGCCTCCGAGCGCGGCGCCCGGCGCGCCATGCCCTTGCCGGTGAGCGCGCCGTTCCACTGCTCCCTGCTGGCCCCCGCGGCCGATGTCATGGCGGAAGCCCTGGCCGACGTGACGATTGCCGCGCCGGCGCCACGGCTGGTCGCCAATGTCACGGCGGAACCGGTGGCCGAGCCGGAGCGCATCCGGAACCTGCTGGTCGAGCAGGTGACCGGCATGGTGCGCTGGCGCGAATGCGTGCTGACCATGATGGAAAGCGATGTGGATACCCTGGTCGAGCTCGGCGCCGGCAAGGTGCTTGCCAATCTCGCGAGGCGGATCGACAAGGCGCTGACCGGCACGGCCGTGCTGGCGCCCGCGGACGTCGAATCGCTTATCGCCCAGCTGTAAGGAAAGGCCCATGTTCGACCTATCTGGAAAAGGCGCGCTGGTCACTGGCGCTTCGGGCGGTATCGGCGGCGCCATCGCCACCGCCTTGCACGGCGCAGGCGCCCATGTGGCGCTTTCCGGCACCCGGCGCGAGGCGCTGGACGGTTTGGCGGCAACGCTTGGCGAGCGCGTCGAGGTGCTGCCGTGCGACCTCTCCGATTCCGAGGCCGTGGCAGCGCTGCCCGGTGCGGCCGATACTGCACTCGATGGCCTGGACATATTGGTGAACAATGCCGGGCTGACCAGCGACACGCTAGTACTGCGCATGAAGGACGAGGACTGGGACCGGGTG
>CAZKTK010000623.1:0-1574 GCA_964555535.1 uncultured Rhodospirillaceae bacterium | reverse complement strand
AGACGCCGTAATTGGGCAGGTCGTGCTTGTAGCGCCGGGCGACGATCTCGCCGCCGTCGAGCAGCGCGGCGGCGTTGTAGAGCTTGCCGTCCTCGCGCCAGGGGGTGCCGATCAGGAGGCCCGGCCCGCCGTCCGCGGTCTCCGCCGCCAGGGCCTCGACCATCTCCTCCGCCGCCGCCTGGAAGGCCGGACGCAGCACCAGGTCCTCGGGCGGATAGCCGGTGATGGTGAGTTCGGGATAGACGACAAGGTCGGCGCCGAGTTTCGCGGCCTCGGCGCGGGCCTCGCGGATCAAGTCGGCATTGCGCTCGATGGCGCCGACCGTCGGGTTGATCTGGGCCAGGGCGATGGAAAGGCTTCGGCTCACGTTTCCTGCCTTCTCAAAAGGAACTCGCGGCCCGCCTTGACCAGCGGCTTGCCGTCATATTCGACGATGTCCGCGGTGGCGTAAGTCTCGGGCCAGATCTCGGGCAGGAAGGAGCCGGTGCCGACGATATCCACCGGCGCATCGACACTCGCGAAGACCTTGCATTTGCCCGGATTGAAGCCCGAGCTGGCAATGATCTGCACGGCGGGGAAGCCCGCCCCGTCGAGGGCATCGCGCACGTGGTAGATGGCGGCGGCGCTGACGCCGGTGCCGACCAGCCAGCGCAATTCCTCCTCGTTGCGATAGGTGCGCGTGGCCTGGGGCACGTGGCGCTCAAGCGCGGCATAGGACTTGGCAGTATCCAGCCCCTCGGCAAAGCGCCCGCCGTGGGTGTCGATGCGCACGCGCAGGCGCCCCGCCGCTGCCAGCTCCGGAAAGCCCCGGGCGACGGCAAGAGAGTCCGTGACCTCCTGGCCGAAATAGTCGACCAGCGCCGTCAACGGCTCGTCCGGATATGTGGCGTGAAACATCTCGGCCGCACGCAGGGTCGAGCCGGCATAGCCGATCAGCGCGTGCGGCATGGTGCCGAGACCGTGCTCGTTGCCGAAATAATGCGCCGTCGCATCGTTGGCATTGCCGATAAATCCGACCGCCTCCGCCTCTTCCTGCGCCTTGCGCGAGCCGATGCTCGCCCCATAGGCCATCATACCCGCCATCTCGTCGCCGGCGCAGTGGCGCGCATCCATGGCCAGGAAGCGCACCTTGGGCAGATCGGCGCACATGGTGAAGGCGTTGTAGGCGGCAACGCAGGGCGGGCCGAGGCGTTGCAGATAGAGCGTTTCGAGGTCGACGAGCACGCTGAGCGGGCCGCTGATATACAACAGCGGCTCGCCCGCGCCGACCCAGGCGCCTTCCTCGAAGCAAAGCTCGATTTCGAGGGCGCAGTCGCGTTCCCTCGCCGCCGCCTGCAGCCATTCCGTGGCGAGGCGCGGGCAGAAGATGACAGGCCGGCGCATGAACACCGCATAGGTGACGCGCATGTCGCCATGGGCATGAACGATCTCGCGCGTGCGCTTGAAATAATGGTCGGTGCGACGCGCCACGACGGCCTCGAAGCCCTCGCGCTCCGAGCCCTCGCCTTCGCCGACGTCGCCGCCGGCCTCAGAACGCTCCGGGGAAGTGTCCACCGTCCAGCAACAGGTTCTGG
>CAZKTK010000622.1:0-1577 GCA_964555535.1 uncultured Rhodospirillaceae bacterium | reverse complement strand
AGCTCGGCTTCAGGTTCGCGCCGATGGTGCAGTGCGCCGACGCTGTGCAGATTTACAAGTACTGCGTTCACCAGGTCGCCCATGCCTACGGCAAGACCGCGACTTTCATGCCCAAGCCGGTGGTCGAAGACAACGGCTCCGGCATGCACGTCCACCAGTCGATCTGGAAGGACGGCTCGCCGCTGTTCGCGGGTTCCGGCTATGCTGATCTGTCCGAATCGGCGTTGCATTACATCGGCGGCATGATCAAGCACGCCAAGGCGCTGAACGCCTTCACCAACCCCGCCACCAACAGCTACAAGCGCCTGGTGCCGGGCTTCGAGGCGCCGGTGCTGCTGGCCTATTCGGCCCTGAACCGCTCGGCGTCGTGCCGCATCCCCTACTCCACCAGCCCCAAGGGCAAGCGCGTCGAGATACGCTTCCCCGACGCGGCGGCCAATCCCTATCTCGCCTTTGCGGCAATGCTGATGGCCGGCATCGACGGCATCCGCAACCGCATCGACCCGGGCGACGCCATGGACAAGAACCTCTACGACCTGCCGCCGGAAGAGCTGCAGGGCGTGCCGACGGTTTGCGCGTCCTTGCGCGAAGCCCTCGACGCTCTGGAGGCGGACAACGCGTTCCTGACCGCAGGCGATGTCTTCAGCGCCGGGCAGATCGAAGGCTATATCGATCTCAAGCGCGAAGAGGTCCAGGCATTCGAGATGGCCCCGCACCCGATCGAGTTCGACCTCTACTACTCGGTCTGACGCCGAAAAACTCAAACCGGCGCGGCCCGCTTTCCTTTCCGGAAGGCGGGCCGTTGCCGTATGCCTGTGGCGCGGATTGCTGCTATAATTGCCCATATTCCGTTTCGTCAGTCAGAGGTGGCCATGCGTGCCTGGAACTGCGGCGCCGCAGCAATCGCGATAGTTTTAGTGAGCGTGTTCGGGGGTGCGGCCTCGGCCCAACCCATCGGCTCAGTCATCGAGCTCAACCGCGATGCCTATGGCACGCCACCCGGCGGCCAGGCCGACCTTCTCGGCCTTGGCGGCGACGTGGTCTCCGACGAGTTGGTGCAGACCCTGGCTCAGGCCTCCACCCGGATCCGATTCCTCGATGACAGTGACCTGCGGGTCGGCGAGAGCTCGATGATCGTGCTCGACCGCCTCGTCTACGACCCGGACCAGGGGACCGGCGAGTTCGTGCTTGGTATCGCCGTCGGCACCATGCGCTTCGTCAGCGGCGATCTGCCGCCGGAACAGGTGGTGATCGAGACCCCGGTGGCCGTGATCGGCATTCGCGGCACGGATTTCGTGGTCACCGTAGCGCAAAGCGGTGCTACGACCGTTGCGGTGTTCGAAGGCCAAGTCATCGTGTACCCCTTCGGCGGAAATCCGGTGGTGGCAAGCCCTGGCGAGACAGCCGTGGTCAGCATGATCCGTGGCCAGCCGGCGACCGTGCAGGTCGGCCTGATCGTACCGCCCGACCCGGGGCTCGGCACCATTCCTGATTGGGGCGATTGGGGCGCCGCGGCTGCGCAGGGCGCCGCGGCTGCGCAGGGCGCCCTGGACGACAACAATATTGCCCGCGACACG
>CAZKTK010000621.1:0-1585 GCA_964555535.1 uncultured Rhodospirillaceae bacterium | reverse complement strand
CCCGAGTGAATGCCGGCTTCTTCGATATGCTCCATCACGCCCGCCACATGGACGCTTTCGCCGTCGGCCAACGCATCCACATCGACCTCGACCGCATCGGCCAGGAAGCGGTCGATCAGTATCGGGGCATCGCCGAACAGGCGCACGGCGCGACCCACATAGTCGGTCAGCGAACGGTTGTCGCCGACGATCTCCATGGCCCGGCCGCCGAGCACATAGGAAGGCCGTACCAGCACCGGATAGCCGATACGTTCGGCAATCGCCAGCGCTTCGTCGACAGTGGTGCAGGTGCCGTTGTCCGGCTGCTTGAGCCCGAGACGGGCGAGCAGTTCCTGGAAGCGCTTGCGATCCTCCGCCAGATCGATGGCATCGGGCGAGGTGCCGATGATGGGCACACCGGCCGCTTCCAGTGTCCGCGCCAGCTTCAACGGGGTCTGGCCGCCATACTGGACCACAAGGCCGAGCAAGGTGCCCTTGGAGGCTTCCAGGCGGGCGATCTCGATCACGTCCTCGCCGGTCAGTGGCTCGAAATAGAGCCGGTCCGAGGTATCGTAGTCGGTCGAGACGGTTTCCGGATTGCAGTTCACCATGATGGTCTCGTATCCGGCTTCGCGCAGAGCGTAAGCCGCATGGACGCAGCAATAGTCGAATTCGATACCTTGGCCGATGCGGTTGGGCCCGCCGCCCAGGATCATCACCTTGCGGCGATCGCTCACGTCCGCTTCGCATTCCGGCTCTTCGCCATCCCAGGCCGGCGTTTCGTAAGCCGAGTAAAGATAAGGCGTGCTGGCATCGAACTCGGCGGCACAGGTGTCCACGCGCTTGAAGACCGGATGGACATCGAGCGCCGCCCGTTTCGCAGCCACCGCCGCTTCGTCGCAGTCGGCGAGGGTTGCCAGACGGGCATCCGAAAAACCGAGTGCTTTCAATGCGGTAAGAGCCTGCGCGTCGTCCGGAAGGCCGCTCGTCTCGACCTCGCGCTCGGCAATGATGATGCGCTCGATCTCACGCAGGAACCAAGGATCGTATTGGCAGGCGGCGTGCACCTCTTCGACGCTGATGCCGGTCCGCAGAGCCTGGGCGATGACCAGCAGGCGGTCCGGTGTCGGCTGGGCCAGCGCGGCAAGGATGCTGTCGCGGTCGTCGGCGACCTCCACGGGATCGAGCCCGGTCAGGCCGGTTTCCATGGAGCGCAGGGCCTTCTGCAAGGACTCCGCAAAGCTGCGCCCCATCGACATGGCCTCGCCGACGGATTTCATTGCCGTAGTCAGCAAAGGCTCGGTGCCCGGGAACTTCTCGAAGGTGAAGCGCGGCATCTTGGTGACCACGTAGTCGATGGTCGGCTCGAACGAGGCCGGCGTCGTGCCGGTGATGTCGTTCTGCACTTCGTCGAGGGTGTAGCCCACGGCAAGCTTGGCCGCGACCTTGGCGATAGGAAAGCCCGTCGCCTTCGAAGCCAGTGCCGAGGAGCGCGAGACGCGCGGGTTCATCTCGATGACAACCAGGCGGCCCGTTGCCGGGTCGACCGCGAACTGCACGTTGGAGCCGCCGGTCTCCACCCCGATCTCGCGCAGCACCGCGATCG
>CAZKTK010000620.1:0-1593 GCA_964555535.1 uncultured Rhodospirillaceae bacterium | reverse complement strand
TCAACCACGAGCGCGGGTCGCGTGGCCACGCGGGGACAGGAGCGGACACCGGCGGCGGCCAGCCGGGCCTCGGCGGCGACGCTGAGCACGGTCGCCGGCTGGCCAAGCGTGTCGAGCAACTCGCCCGCGTTGGTCGCCTCGCGCACGGCGCTGGTGGCGATGATACGTGTGTCGTTACAGTCGTGCCGCTTGGCCAAGGCGAGCAGTTCGCTCACGGCGGCGACGGTGGCCCGGATCGGCCCGGGCTGAAGTTGGCCGGCGTCGTAAAGTCCTTGGCCAAGGCGGGTTTGCCGACTGGTCTCGAGATGCGGCGAAATCTCGGCAGAACGCACGTCGGCGACGAGCAGCTTGACCGAGTTGGTGCCGATGTCGATGACGCCGCGCCGCATGGCTGCTCAGGCGTGGTCGTGGGCGAGAATAGCCGCGCCGGTGATGCCGGCGTGATCGCCGAGGGTGGTGGCCATGATCCGCACCCGCCGTGCGCCGGGCATGATTCGCTCGAGCGCGGCGTCGCGGATTTTTGGCAGCATGAAGGGATGGAGCTGCTCGACGAGTCCGCCTCCCAGCGCAACGACTTCCGGGTTGAGTAAGTTGCAGAGGTTGGCGATGGCCAGTCCGGTGTAAAAGCAGGTTTCGTCGAGCACCTGCTTGCCCAGCGGGTCACCGGCCTCGATCGCGCGTCGCAGTTTGCCGCTGCGAATGCGGGTGACGGAGTGGTCGCCAGCCTCGAGCATCGGGGTCAGTTCGCCGCCGTCGTCGACGGCCGACTTGATCTTGTTGAAGATGGCGGTGCGGCTGGCGAGCGCCTCGAAGCAGCCGCGGGTGCCGCAGCCGCAGACCGGCCCGTCCGGGTCGAGCACCATGTGCCCCACCTCGCCGGCCGCCCGGGTAGCTCCGGTGAGGAAGACGCCGTTAGTGATGATCCCGGCGCCGATGCCGGTGCCGAGAAAAATGCTGACCATGTCGTTCGGCTTAGCCTCCAACTCGAGCCGGTGGATGCCAGTCGCCGCCACGTTGCAGTCGTTGCCGAGCCAAACCGGGCAGCCGAGCTGCGCCTCGAGGTCGGCCTTGAGCGGGGCGTCTCGCCAGTCAAGGTTTGGGGCAAACAGCACCTGCGACTCGTCGCTGCTGATCGAGCCGGGGGCACCGATGCCGGCACCGTTCGCCTAGGCCGGGTCGATGCCGGCCGACTCGGCGGCGGCGCGGATCGCCCGAACGATCCGGCTGCAAACGGCGTCGTATCCCTCCTCCGGCTTTGTCTTGGTCTTGTCCGTGGCGATACATTGATGCTCGGCGTCGAAAACGCCGGCGAGAATCTTCGTCCCGCCCAGGTCAACCCCGATGTAATGCTCCTCCATGGGTTGCCGGGCGATCAACCGAGGACGCGCTCAATGTTGCCGCGCAGTTCCCGGTTCAGCGCCTCCATCGACTGGTCGGTGTCGATCGTGGTAAAGCCCCACGACCGGTGGAGCTCGTCGAACTTGGCTGCCATCAACTGCTGATACTGAACGAAGCTGTCGAACATATCAAGCGACAGCCCGAGATCCATGCCGCTTTCCCAGTAGTCGAGCGTGTGGTTTTTCATGAAGTTAC
>CAZKTK010000619.1:0-1610 GCA_964555535.1 uncultured Rhodospirillaceae bacterium | reverse complement strand
CTAGATTGGGTATATGTCTGAGCCTTGGACGAAAACGGCGGACGAACTGCCGAAACGGCCCGGCGCCTATGCGCTGCTGATCACGCTCGCCAGGGAAACCGCGGGTTTCGCGCCGGGGCGCTATGCCTATCTCGGCAGCGCCCGAGGCCCGGGGGGCATTCGCGCGCGCTGTTCCCGACATTTGCGCCGAGACAAGGGTCAGCGCTGGCATGTGGATCGGCTGACCGTGACGGCGGATGTGCGGGCCATCGCGATCATAGATGGCGATGAATGCAACCTTACCGAGAAGCTGCTGGCCGCCGGCGCCGACGCCCCTGTGCCCGGTTTCGGCAGCAGCGACTGCCGCAGCTGCCCGGCCCATCTCCTCGCCCTTCCCGACGCCCTCGACGACGCAAGGCTGGCTGCGCTTCTCCGCTAATGCTACCGTCGTGACGCCAAAGGGAGAGGGGACATGGCCAAGACACGCAAATTCACGCTGACGCAGGAGATCCTCATCGCCATGGTGGCCGGCGCCGCCCTTGGCATTCTCATCAACCAGCTCTTCGGCGAGACCGCCTTTGTCGGCGACATCGTGGTCGGCGGCTTCTTCGCCACCATCGGCAAGCTCTTCGTCTCCGGCCTGAAGATGCTGGTGGTGCCGCTGGTGTTCGTCTCGCTGTTCTGCGGCGTCACCGCGCTCGGCGATATCGCGGCGCTGGGGCGCATCGGCCTGAAAGCCATCCTGCTCTACCTCTTCACCACGGCCACGGCGATCACCATCGCGCTGACGGTCGCGGGCATCGTCTCGCCCGGCGACGGCTTCGTGATCGAGGGCGACGTGGCCTTCACCGGCCGCGAGGCCCCGCCCCTGAGCGAGGTCGTTTCCAACCTGGTGCCGAGCAACCCGGTCGCCGCACTCGCCGACGGCAACATGCTGCAGATCATCGTCTTCTCGATCCTGCTCGGCGTCGCCTCGACGCTGGCCGGCGAGCGCGGCGAGCATGTGCGCGCGCTGTTCAGCGACCTCAACGAAGTCATCATGAAGATGGTCGGGATTGTCATGCGCCTGGCACCCATCGGCGTCTTCTGCCTCATCGCCAAAACCTTCGCCACGCAAGGGTTGGACGTCATCCTGCCGCTGGCCAGCTATTTCCTCTGCGTCGTCGTCGCCCTGCTGCTGCACGCCTTCGGCGTCTTCACTTTGCTGTTGACCTTCCTCGGGCGCATCAACCCGCTGATGTTCTTCCGCAAGATGCGCGCGGCCCTGGTCTTCGCCTTCTCGACCGCGAGCAGCAACGCCACCATCCCCGTCACGCTAAACACCGTCGAGCACCGCATGGGGGTGAAGAACTCTGTGGCCTCGTTCACCGTGCCGCTCGGTGCCACCATCAACATGGACGGCACCGCCATCATGCAGGGCGTGGCCACCGTGTTCATCAGCCACGTCTATGCCGTCGACCTCGGCATGACCGAATATCTCACCGTCATCCTCACCGCCACCCTGGCTTCCATCGGCACCGCCGGCGTGCCGGGGGTGGGGCTGATCATGCTCTCGATGGTGCTGATCCAGGTCGGTCTGCCGGTCGAGGCCATCGGCCTGATCATCGGCGTCGACCGCCTGCTCGACATGA
>CAZKTK010000618.1:0-1616 GCA_964555535.1 uncultured Rhodospirillaceae bacterium | reverse complement strand
CAAGGCGCGGCGCATGGGGGGCGGCGACAAGTGTTTGCGGGCACTTGGCGGCGAAACCCTGCTCGGTCGCGCCATCGCACGGGCTGAGCCACAGGTTTCGGCGCTAGCGATCAACGCCAATGGCGATGGCGCCCGCTTTGCGGCTTTCGGCTTGCCTGTAATAGCCGACTCGATCGCCGACCATGCGGGGCCGCTCGCCGGCGTCCTGGCTGGCATGGATTGGGCGGCGGGACAGGCCAGCCATATTGCGAGCTTCGCGACCGATGCGCCGTTCTTCCCGGCCGATCTGGTGGCCCGCCTTGCCGCCGCCATCGATGACGGTGCCGATATCGCCTGCGCAGCCTCGCGCGGGCGGGCACAGCCTGTCTTTGCGCTCTGGCCCGTGGCGCTGCGCGACGAGTTGCGCCGGGCCATGCTGGAGGAGGACATGCGCAAGGTCGATGTCTGGACTGCGCGCTATCGCCTGGCCGAGGTCGCCTTCGCGGCAGACGGCCACGACCCCTTCTTCAACGCCAATCGGCCCGACGATCTGGCCCGCGCCGAGGACATCCTGGCGCGTATCGGCTAGACTTCGGCCATGTCCGACCCGCAGGAAACCATGGCGCTTGGCGTGGTGCTGGAGCGCCGGCCGATCGATCACCCCTGGGCCGACTGGTCCTGGCGGGCCGTGACGGTCATACCGGGCGCCGCGCCGCTGGCGCGCCCGCGCAAGCTGCGCCGCGACGGCGAGGCCGTGCTGTTCCACGTCGCCACCCTCCCCCTTGGCCTGCACCGCAAGGAGACCGAGGGCTACCGCGTGAACCTCTCGCAGACGCCGCCGAAAGTCTTCATTGGCCTGCGCCCCGCCGACAGCGAGGAGGCGCCGCCGCACCCCTTCGTGGTCACCGCCTGCCCCTTCGAGGCCGAGGATTACGAAGTCGACAGCGAGGAGCGCGTCGAAGCCGTCGCCATGCCGCCCGAGGTCGCCTCCCTGGTTGGGCATTTCATCGACGAGCATCATGTCGAGCAGCCCTTCGTCAAACGCAAGCGCAAGCCCTACGACCCGCGCAAGGGCGGCCCCCGCCATGGCTGACGAACCGGAGAAGATCGAGCAAGACGAGGCGGCGGAAGAGGAGCTCTCGGAAGAGGAATTCGTCGCTGCCCTGCCGCCCATCGAAGAGCTGACGGCGGGGTCCGACTTCAAGCCCTTCCTCGACCGCCGCGTCCCCGCCATGCTGCGCCGCGCGGCGCTGCGCAAGCTTTGGGCAAGCGACCCGATCTTCGCCAATCTCGACGGCCTCAACGACTATGACGACGATTTCCGTACCCTCGGCGTCGGCCAGGTCGTGCGCACAGCCTACGAGGTCGGCAAGGGTTTCATAAAGACCGTCGAAAAGCTCGCCGAGGACGAGGAAGAGAAGCCCGCCGAAACAGCGGAAGCCCCGCCCCCGGTAGAAGAGGACGATGGCGAGACCGAGGTCTGACGGTCGGCAAAGGGGCCATATCCGGGTAGGATACGCGCGGAAGGGGAAAAATGTCCGATATCCGTGCGTGGCTTGAAGGCTTGGGGCTCGCCGACTTCGCCGAGACGTTCGAGGCCGAACGCATTCAGCTCGGCCAGATCGCGAAGCTGAGCG
>CAZKTK010000617.1:0-1625 GCA_964555535.1 uncultured Rhodospirillaceae bacterium | reverse complement strand
AAATATGTCTACGAGCACGCCTACGAGGTCGGCGACATCGCCATGTGGGACACCCAGATGACGCTGCATGCCGCCACCCCCATCGGCCTGCCCGACGGCCCCGGCAGCGAGCGGCTGGTCTGGCGCATCAGCGTGCGCGGCAAGCCGCCGATCTTTCAATAACCCACGAGACTTTCGACATCCGAGGAGAGATGCCATGCGCGGTCTGATGATGGACACGCCGTTGATGATTTCGTCCCTGCTGCGCCACGCGGCGGTCAACCATCCCGAGCGCGAGATCGTCAGCCGCCTGACCGACGGCACGATCCATCGCACCAATTACGGCGAGACCTATGCGCGCACCCAGCGGCTGGCCAATGCGCTCAAGCGCCTCGGCGTGGTACAGGGCGACCGCGTCGCCACCATCGCCTGGAACACCCACCGGCATTTCGAGATCTATTTCGGCGTGCCCGGTATCGGCGCGGTCTGTCACACTATCAACCCGCGCCTGTTCGGCGAGCAGATCGTCTATATCGCCAACCATGCCGAGGACAGCGTGCTGTTCCTCGATCTCACCTTCCTGCCGCTGGTCGAGGGCATTGCCGATCAGCTGACGTCGATCAAGACCTACGTCCTCATGTGCAACGAGGACGAGATGCCCGAGACTTCCCTGCCCGGTGCGCTCTGCTACGAGAGCCTGCTGGCGGCGGAAGAGCCGGACTTCGCCTGGCCGGACTTCGACGAGAATACAGCGTCATCGCTTTGCTATACCTCCGGCACCACCGGCAATCCCAAAGGCGTGCTTTACAGCCATCGTTCCACGGTGCTGCATACGCTCTGCGCGCTCGGCGCCGAGACGCTTGCCATCCGCAACAAGGACTGCATGCTCGCCATCGTGCCCATGTTCCATGCCAATTGCTGGGGCACGCCCTATGCCTGCGCGGCGGCAGGCGCGAAGATCGTCTATCCCGGCCCCTTCATGGACGGCGACAAGCTGCATCCGCTGATCGAGGCGGAGGGCGTGACCATTGCGCTCGGCGTGCCCACGGTGTGGCTCGGGCTGATCAACCACATGAAGGCGACGAACACGCGCATCGACACCGTGGAGCGCACGGTGATCGGCGGCACCGCCATTCCCGAAAGCATGCTGCGCACCCTGGAAGAAGACTACGGCGTCAACGTGCTGCATGCCTGGGGCATGACCGAGACCAGCCCGCTCGGCTCGGTCGGCACCCTGCGTGCCGGCGAGGACGACCTGCCGGCAGCCGAGCGGCGCGCCATCAAGCTCAAGCAGGGCCGCGCCATCTATGGGGTCGAGATGCGCGTGGTCGGCGATGACGGCACCGAGCAGCCGCGCGACGGCGAAAGCTCGGGCCAGCTCATGGTGCGCGGCCCCTGGATCGCCAAGGGCTATCTCAAGGGCGAAGGCGGCGGGATGATGGACGCAGACGGCTGGTTCCCCACCGGCGATATCGCCACTCTCGATGGGGCCGGGCGCATGCAGATCACCGACCGCGCCAAGGATGTCATCAAGTCGGGCGGCGAATGGATCTCATCGATCGAGCTTGAGAACGAGGCCATGGGCCACGAGGGCGTGGCCGAGGCCGCCGTCATCGGGCTCTACCATCCCAAATGGGACGAGCGCC
>CAZKTK010000616.1:0-1630 GCA_964555535.1 uncultured Rhodospirillaceae bacterium | reverse complement strand
TGTACCACCGAGGTCGGCGGTGCGATTTCCACGAGACCGGCTGACGTGCTGAAGAGGGGCGAAGCCGATGCGGCGTCGGGCACCATTGTCAGCAGCGCCATCCCAATCATCAAACGTATGACAAGAGTATGTCTTTGTTCCATCGGAACCTCCTGCCCGGAGAATCGATCGAAAGGCCATTCCAGCCGCGGCAACCAAGCTGTGGGAAATCCGGCCAGAGCGACGGCACATCGATTCTAGGCGGTCCGACGTTCTGTTTCCCAATGCGGATGCGTAAAGCGTATTCAGCGGTCGATTGCCTTTCGGATGTAGCGGTCCAGGAGATTGTGACTTTCCGGTAAGCGATGTTGTCAGCATAATTTAGACGTCGGTATCGATCGATCGGCTATCAAGGGTGTCCTGTAAGGGCCCAGCAGGTTGTGGTGTGATCCAATAGCCGAGCGAAGGCCTGCGTGACAACGAATCATGGTCGGATCACGCTAAGCTCGCGCAGCAACTCCGGCGGAACTCGGCTTGTCAACTCATACGGATCCCGTTTTGACTGCGCGCGCATGTTCGGCGCTTGCAAGGTGTTGCGCCCTTGACGGCAAGATGTCATGATGACTGGCGACAAGGAGGTCGCCATGCATGTTACCGCTCACCACACCGAGGATCAGATCGAACGCCTGCAACGCCATCCAACCGGCAGTGTAGACGACAAGATCAGGCTCGCCGAGGGGCGTCGCCGGGCCTCGGTTTGGCTAGACGAAATCTACGCGCTCACGGGCACCGCTTGCACGGCGGGCACCTCCAAACAGGCTGCTCCAGGAGGCACTGATCAGCGTCGGCGTTGGGGCATTTTTATATGACGCCCAATCTTCCACATCCCGGGCAACGTAGTATTGATTGTGGAGGCACAGCACCTGGGACAATCCACCGATCAGCCTCATCGGGCTACCGTCGACAACCCGCACATTGCCGAACTGCTCGAAGAGATGGGCAGTCGACTGGAGCGACAGGGGGCCAACTTTTTCCGCGTACGTGCGTACCGTCGCGGGGCTCGTGCTGTTCGCATGCTGCCGCGGGAAGCTGCTGACATTCACGAACAAGCCGGTCTAGCCGGTCTGCGGGAGGTGCCAGGCATCGGCGTCTCCTTGGCGAAATCTGTCGCGGAGATTGTGCAAACCGGGCGCCTTACGGCGTTGGAGCAATTGCGTCCTTGCCAGACGCCCGAAGGTACGCTCATTCGGATTCCAGCGATTGGTCCGAAGTTGGCCGCACGTATTCACGGACAACTCCACCTCGATACGCTCGGCGATTTGGAGGCAGCCTCCTACGACGGCAGGCTTGCGGCCGTACCCGGGATAGGGCGTGCTCGAATCCAAGCCGTGCGTGCCGCACTGAGTGGGAGCACGAGGCAGCGGGCACCAAGTCCACTCCGCTCAGCTACCGTTCATCGTCCTGCCCGTGAACCGCCCGTGTCACAACTTCTCGACGTTGACCACGAGTACAGGGAGAAAGCCACCGCTGGTCGATTGCCCACGATCTCGCCAAGACAGTTCAATCCGCTGGGGCAATCGTGGCTCCCGATAATGCACACCATTCGATCAGGCACGCGCTACACGGCGTTCTACTCAAACACGGCAAGGGC
>CAZKTK010000615.1:0-1651 GCA_964555535.1 uncultured Rhodospirillaceae bacterium | reverse complement strand
GACCAGCATCTCGAGCTCCTGGGCGTACATCTGCTCGCCGTAATCCGCCGGCATCATGTCGGCCTCGAAGCCCTCGGCGATGTCGGCATTGGGGTCGAGGATGGCGCGGCGGATATAGTCGCTGTCGCGCTGGCCGCCGATGGTGTTCAGGTCCGGGCCGAGCTCGCCAACTTCCTCGCCCACCACGTGGCAGGCGCCGCAGGCGAATTCGAGAATGGCGTCCTCGGGCGTGGTCAGAGGTGCGCGCTGCTCGGCCTCGCGCTCGTCTTCGCTGGGCTCCTCCTCGGCCATGTCGCTGGGTATGGCGACGGTTACCTCGAGCCCGGCGAGATCCTGCAAATAGGCGATGACCGCCGCGATCTCGGCCTCGGACAAGTCGATGGCGCCGCCGAGTACGCTCGGCATGGGGCTTTCCGTGTCATTGCTGCCGGTCTTGCCGAAGCCCGCGACGACGAAGGCCGAGGGCTCGAGCAACGATTCCCGCAGGTAGCTTTCGGCATCCTCGGCCGCGCCTTCGTAACGCGCGTCGGCGAGCCTCTCCTCGGCCACCACGGCCGCCTCCTCGAGCAGCGGCGCGCGGCCAAGCTCGTTGTGGCACAGCGTACAGGTGCCCCTGCCTTCGTAGATGCGCCCGCCAAGTGCGATGAACTGCGCGGGCGTGATCGCCGACAGGTCGACCACTTCCTCGACCGGCGGCGGCGCAGGTTCGATGCGCGGGATGCCGAGATTCGAATAGCCGGCGAAAAAGCCGATGATCACCAGGGCGAAAGCCACAACCTTAAGGAAGTTGCTCATGCCCGGCCCACTTTCCAATAGCCCTCAGCGGCGGTCTCTCGGCTACTGACCTGGCTCAGCCAGAATACGAAGATGACCATGGCCATGAACAGCACGACGCCGATCGAGACGACGTTTGCGGCGGCACCGAGGGTCAGCGTATGGGCATCGACCGAGTTGTCGCGTACCAGGTTGGTCACGTGCCAGTGCTGGCGGATGCCCGAGCGGATGTAGCCCATCAGCCCCATCAGCCAGGTGAAAGCGACCGCCAGCAGGAACAGCGCGTATTGCGAGCGGTCCGGGACACGGCCCCAATGCAGCGGTGCCACCTCGCGGGAGCGGCGATACATGGCGGCGTCGAGGCCGGTGCTGACGACGATCACGATCAGAGTCGTCAGCACCTGCGGGATCGAGGCGGCGACCTTGTAGACGGTGTTGGTGAAATAGCCGTGATAGACGCCGAGGAAGAGAATGTTGAGGATCGCCGCCAGATACAGCGCCACCTGCGCCGCATTGCCCGCCGCCACCCAGGACACCGTGGGAACCTTGTTGGCGCGGCGGTAGAGCTGGAAGCTGAGCGCGGTGAAGATGATCATGATGTTCACCGCCGTGTTCTTGGCGGGCATGATGCCGAGCGGCCCGAGGATGCCGTGATAGGGCCCGCCGAGGGCGCGCAGCTCGGCATTGGTCAGCACCAGGGTGTGCGGCGTGAACCAGACCAGGAAGGCGCCGACCAGGACGATGGCGATATATTTGATGTAGCGGTAGTAGCGCACGCCGCCGTCGCTGCGCCCCATGCCGCACCAGAGATAGTAGTTGGCCGAGAGAAACAGCGTGCCGATCAGCACCGCCTGGATGATGAAGAGCCAGGCGAAGA
>CAZKTK010000614.1:0-1652 GCA_964555535.1 uncultured Rhodospirillaceae bacterium | reverse complement strand
TTTTGGAACGTGAGGGGAACGAAATGGCGTTCGACCGCAGAACCGTGATCGAGCAGGCCCGTGGCGCCGATGCCGCAATGGTGGACGAGGGCCTCAGGGCTTTCATGCTCAAGGTCTACAACTACATGTGCCTCGGCCTCGGCGTGACCGGCGCGGTGGCCATGTTCACGGCCTCGTCCGAAGGCATGATGCAGGTGATCTACGGCACGCCGCTCGCCTGGGTGGTGATGCTGTCGCCGCTGGCCTTCATCCTCGTGCTCAGCTTCGGCATCAACAAGCTCAGCGTGGGCGCGACACAGGCCGTGTTCTGGGCCTTCGCCGTGGTCATGGGGCTGTCGATGGCCTCGATCTTCATGGTCTATACCGGCGCCAGCATCGCGCGGGTGTTCTTCATCACCGCGGCGGCCTTCGCCGGGCTCAGCCTTTACGGCTACACCACCAAGCGGAATTTGAGCGGCGTCGGCTCGTTCATGATCATGGGCCTGATCGGCATCATCATCGCCATGGTGGTCAACCTCTTCCTGCAGTCGAGCGCGCTGCAGTTCGCCATCTCGGTGCTCGGCGTGCTGATCTTTGCCGGCCTGACCGCCTGGGACACCCAGAAGCTGAAGATGGTCTACGCCTCCCAGACCGGCGATACCGCTGTGATGGAGAAGAGCGCCATCATGGGCGCGCTCACGCTCTATCTCGATTTCGTCAACATGTTCTACTTCCTCCTCCACCTCTTCGGCGGCCGCGAATAGCGCCGAACAGCAAGGCGGAAGCCACGAGACAAGAGCCCCCGGCGAAGGATCGCCGGGGGCTTTTGCGTGGCGGGGAGGGGCGCGGGCGCTGCCGAGAGTGAGGATATCTGCCGATGTCGTCTATCTTGGAGTAATACCAGGCACATCGAGCACACCCACCCTGCTAGGTCGGGCAAGCTCGGCGTCGGCGCGACGCAGGCGCTGTTCTGGGCCTTCGCCGTGGTCATGGGGCTGTCGATGGCCTCGATCTTCATGGTCTATACGAGCACCAGCATCGCGCGGGTGTTCTTCATCACCGCGGCGACCTTCGCCGGGCTCAGCCTCTATGGCTACACCACCAAGGGCTCTAGCGTTTGGCCAACGCCTCAAGGTCGTCTTTCGTTGGCTGTGAGTCGAACCGGGGAAGATCAGAGAGATCAGCCGTCCACCCCATTAGAAGCGGCGCGCGGGGCGATGTGTGGCATCGGTCAGCCAAGTCGATATATGCTCCAGATGATCGCCGTGCGGGCCAATTGGCCGCCTTCGTAATGCCCAGGCGCACGCTCGGCAGCTTCGCAATCAGCGCCATAAGCCATTTCTTTTGCCGCGAGACGATGGAGGCATCATGCGCAATTGCCAACACGGGCAGGACGATTGCCGCCAAGGTCGTCGATGATGCGATCAAGCGTCGATTGCGACCCGATGTTTATTGCATCAAAGATTGCACGCTGACCAGATGCGATATTCGATAGAATGGTTCTAGAAATTTGACCGACGGCAGTACGCGCATATAAGAGTTAGACCGGGAATCAGGAGGTTGAGCGCACGTGAATGCCACTGAACATGAGAGCATGTTTCGTGATCTTCTTGAAGTAGCGCCGGACGCGACCGTTATGGTCGATGACGCGGGTATCATCCGTCTTGTCAACA
>CAZKTK010000613.1:0-1666 GCA_964555535.1 uncultured Rhodospirillaceae bacterium | reverse complement strand
GGAAATCCTCTTCCTCGAGGTCGAGCGCCGCCGGATTGTGGTCGATGATGATCTTCGGCCGGCCCGTGGAGCCACCGCTCGACATGGCCTTCCAATAGCGCGCCACCTTGACCGGCATGGGCCCGTCGTCATGGCCGTCGGCGGCAAAGTCCTCGGGCAAGGTCGCAGTGTCGGGCAAGACGTCTGCACCGACGCCGATGACCAGGCGCGGCTTGGCCACGGCGACGATCTCCCGCAGCTCGACGGGCGGCAGTTTCGATGACACCACATGGGGTGTCGCGCCCAGCTTCCAGATCGCGAAGGTGGTCTCGAAGAAACGATTGCCGTTGGGCAGCGCGATAGTGACCAAGTCGTCGACGCCGACACCAAGCTCGGCGAGGCGGCGAGCGCGGCGATTCGCAGCGCGCTCGAGTCCGCCCCAGGTCAGGGACCCCTCGGGATGGATCAGGGCAATCCGGTCCTCGCCCAACGCCGCGGCGTAGTGGGCGGGTATGGCACCCAGCGGTGTCTCGGTCATCTTAAGAAACCCGTACTTCCAGCAAAGCCAAACGACGCTCCTTCAACACCACCTGGGCGGCGCGCGCAAGGGCTGTCGGCAATGCGCTGCCCACGTCCACCATCTCCGACCAGGCACGATGGGCCTCCGCCAGTTTCGTGAAATCCGGCAATGGCGACAGCGAAGTCAGCGGCATGGCATTGGCGCGCGCGGCATTGCCGTCAGGAAAGATATCGAGAGTGGCATGTCGCACCGCGTTCCAGGCACCGTTGTTGAGCACCACGAGCAGGATCGGCAGGTCCAGGGCCTCGGCGATCTGATGGCAGGCGACGGGATTGGCGAAGATGTAAGAGCCGTCGCCGACGGTCGCCACCACCAGCCGATCGGGATCGGCCAAGCGCTGCCGGAAAGCCCCAGCCGAGGCCGCCCGAATGGGGCTCCTGGTAGAACGCGTCCGCCCGCGTCAGGGTCATGTTGGCCGTGGGGCAGCCGAGTTCGGTCATCAGCACGCCGTCGTGTTCGGCAAGCAGGCCGGAGACGCAATGCGCCGCTCAGGCCTTGGTCATGGGTGTGCCGTTGCCGGCCACCGCTTCTGCCTCTGCCGCCATGCGGATATCGCGGCAGCGCGCCGCCGCGCCCTCCCAGCCCGCCTGCGCTGGTGCGCCCATCTCGGATTCCAAGGCGGCGAGTATGGCGGCCACGTCACCGGTAACGGTGGCGTCGGCGCGGTGGCCGCGTATGGGATAGCGCGCGAACAAAGGATCGGGGCCGATGTGAATCACCTTGCAGTCCGGCGGTGGCATGGCCTGCGACGGCGCCCAGGGCGTCAGCGCATCGATGACCAGAACCGCATCGGCCTCGGCAAGCCATGGCGCGGGATCGTGGCCCGCATTCATGGCGTGATCGCTGGCGATGGCGGGCTGCAGGGGCCAGAACTGCGCCACCGGAATCGACCAGCGCTCGGCCAGCCGTGCCAGAGTGGCGAAGCCTTCCGCGCCGCCGGCGCCACGCTGGGCGATGATCAACGGTCGTTCGGCCTTGGCCATGATCTCGGCCGCCCGCGCGACATCCTCCCGCGCCGGGCCGGCCTGGGCGGGAACCAGCGCCGGGTCCGCGGCCGGCGGCGGGCACGGTGCGCAAAGCACCTCGCGCGGCAGGCTCAGATAGACC
>CAZKTK010000612.1:0-1679 GCA_964555535.1 uncultured Rhodospirillaceae bacterium | reverse complement strand
GCCGGTGAGCACGGCATTCAATTTGGGAACGGCAGTCACCGTGTTGGACGTCGCCCCTGGCTCGCCTGCCGAGGCAGCCGGCCTGCGCAAACGCGACGAACTGGTCAGCGTTGCCGGTGTCTCAATTCCGGAGAGCGCAAGAGGTTTGGAGCGCTTTACCAGCGTGCTCACTTCCAACGCCTACGACAAGGCCGGTGTACCGATGGTCGTCCGCCGTGGTGGACAGGAGGTGACGCTAACCGTTCACCCACAAAAGGCTTGCCGCTTTCCCATCGACCTCGACGTTGCGGATGGGGTCAATGCGTTTACCGATGGCAAGAGGCTGATATTCACGACCGGCATGCTGGATTTCATCAGGACGGACGACGAGCTGGCACTGGTCTACGGTCATGAGCTTTCCCATGTATTGCTCGACCACATCGAGAAGAAGAAACAGAATGCGATGGCAGGTGCCGCGGTGGGATTGATTTTCGACATTCTCGCTGCCGCCGCCGGCGTCAACACCTATGGCGATTTCAGCCGCATGGGTGCCGAGCAGGGCGCGCTTGCCTACTCGCCGGATTTCGAGGCCGAGGCCGACTATCTGGCGCTCTACATGGTGGCGCGTGGCGGCTATGACACGCGCATGGCACCGAACTTCTGGCGCCGCATGGCGACCCGCAATCCGCAGGGCATCGACTATACCAATACCCACCCCGCCAGCAGTCTTCGCAGCGCCGCCTTGATGCAGGTCGCGGACGAGATCGAACGCAAGGAGATTGCCGGTCTCGCTCTTGTCCCCGATCTCGCCGAGGATGCCGAAATTCCCGATTCCATGGTCGCCGCGCTTCAGCACCCGCAGCCCCCCGCTGGCGGGAATGCGTCGACCATGACCGCTGTGGCGCCGGCCGTCGTGTCGGCGCCACAGCCCATTGCCATCGGCGGCAGTGATGGCAAAATCTGGCGGGCGGAAGGTGCCAGCGACGCCTGCGGCAAGTCCTACGCCATTGCTCTTACTGTGGACGGCGAACAGGTCGGCGGCGCGCTGGTACGCGGCGGCGCCACTTATGACATCACCGGCACCGTGGCCGAGGCGAGCGCCGGCAAGAGCCTCGGCTCAACCGCCAAGCCCGGCCCGCGGCGGCTCGGCCTCGAAGCCACTATGGACGGAAACGCAAGAGCCAAATTTTGGATTGTACGGGGCGCCGAGCGCGAATGCGAAACGGCGGTCGATCTCAGGTAATCCGATTGAGCCGCAGGAGACTTGCGGCGGATATGAGGACTGGCTTACACCAAGGCTCCCACCGCGAGTTTGCCAGGAGTGCCAGATGCCCCGTTTCGCCGCCGATGCCCTGCGCACGATGTGCGCCGCCACTTTCGAATCCGTAGGCTTCTCGCCGGACGACGCGGGCGTCATCGCCCATCTGATGGTGGAATCGAACCTGGTCGGCCATGACAGCCACGGCGTTCGCCATATTCCCATCTACGTGGAGCGCGTGCGAAGCGGCCTGATCGTGCCTCAGGCAACCCTGTCCGTGACGCAGGAGACAGCAGCGACGGCGGTGCTCGAAGGCGGCAATATCCTCGGCCATGTGGCAGCGACGCGCGGCATGGAGATGGCTATTGAGAAAGCGCGCAACGGTCACATAGCCGCGGTCGCCGTGCGCCACCAGGAGCATGTCGGGCGTGTCGGCGCATAC
>CAZKTK010000611.1:0-1681 GCA_964555535.1 uncultured Rhodospirillaceae bacterium | reverse complement strand
CAACTTCTGGTCCAAGCCGGTGGGCAGTTTCTGGCTGTCCGGCATGAGCCTCAAGATCTTCGGCTACCAGCCGCTCATCGGCAACGAGGGGCCCAAGTCCGGGCCCGTGATCGCCGGCACGCCCATCGAGTGGGCGGTGCGGCTGCCGTTCTTCCTCTGCGGTCTGTTCGGCATCTTCTGCATCTACCTCATGGTGTCTCGATTATTCAGCAAACGCGCGGGGCTGCTGGCCGGCGTCGTGCTGGCTACCTGCCCCATGTATTTCCAGATCACACGGCAAGCCATGACCGACATGCCATACGTGGGCCTGATGAGCGGCGGCGTGGCGCTGTTCATGCTCGGCATGTTCGGATCACGGGAGGTGCTGCCGCGCAAGAGCCTCAAGCTGGGCCCCGTCACCCTCGACTGGCCCCACGCGTGGAGCTACTACCTGTTCCTCGTCGCCTTCCTCGGCTTCATGGCGCTGCAGACCACCGCCATCATCCAGGCGCTGCTGCCCCTGCGCCTGATCCCCAAGGGCCCGCCGATCAGCCGCGCCCTCTGGATGGGCATCTGGATCGCCCTGAGCCTGTTGTTCGTCTTCCTCTCGCGCAAGACGCGCACCAAAAACGAGGTCTACCTCTACGGCTTTTACATGGCCGTGGGCGTGGCCGGCCTGGCCAAGGGGCTCATCGGTGCGTTGCAGCCCGGCCTCTTTATTTTGGCCTACCTCATCACCAGCCGCGAGTGGCGCATGCTCACCGACGTGGCGCTGACCCGCGGTCTGCTCATCGCGGCCTGCATCTTCATGCCCTGGTACCACGGCATGGTGCTGCGCTTCGGCCGCTCCTTCTGGAACGACTTTTTCGGCACCGAGCAGTTCCGCCGATTGACCATCGGCGAGCAGGCCCAGGCCAAGGGCACCTTCGAGTACTACGTCAACCAGATAGGCTACGGCCTGTTCCCCTGGATCGCGTTTTTGCCTGCCGCGGTGGTGCGCGCCTTCTCCATCGGCGCCAAGCAGCGCACGCCGCGTGACCGCGCGCGGCTCTTCATCTTCGTCTGGCTGACCACCGCGGTCTGCCTCTTCACGCTGACCATCACCAAGTATCACCACTACATCCTGCCGGCCAGTCCGCCGGCGGCCATCCTCATCGCGCTGTTCCTCGACGACCTGCTCGAGCGCAAGGTGCGGGGCCAGAAGTTCTTGCTGTTGGCCTCCCTGGGCGTGCTGGCCCTGGTCACCTTCGACCTGGTCAAGCAGCCGGCTCACTGGGTCTGGATGTACACCTACCTCTACGACAGCAACTGGTCCAGGGGCGTGCCCGAGGGCTTCCCGATCCTGGTCTACGGCGTGGCCTTCGGAGGCATCATCCTCGCGCTCTCCATCGCCCGCATGAAAAAGCAGTGGGCCCGCATCACCACCGGCTCCGTGGCCGCCGCCGCGGTGATGCTCAACGTTGTGCGCCTCTTCCCGGCGCCGGGCAAGCTGGTGCTGCTGCCCCAGGGGGCGATGAAGTGGCACCACTGGTCCATCATCGCCATCGCCCTGGTCTGCGGAGCGGCGCCGGTCTTTTTGCCGCGCCTGCGCAAGATCGGCGTCGTGGCGCTGGCCGTGCTGGCCCTGGTCATGGGCGGCTTCATCCAGAACTGGTACCAGCTCAAGGTCGCCCCACACTGGAGCCAGAAAAAGGCCATCGCC
>CAZKTK010000610.1:0-1687 GCA_964555535.1 uncultured Rhodospirillaceae bacterium | reverse complement strand
TGCGCTGACCATGGCCGAGTTTCGCTCGCTGCCGCTGCTTGAGCGCCATGACATCGCCAATGCCGGCGCGGCGTTCTTCTCGAATGCCGTGCCGGAAAGCCACGGCGCGATGTTCGATATTGCCAGCTCAGGCTCGACAGGAACGCCGGTGCGGGTGCGTGGCACGGGTATGACTCAGGCTCTGCAACAAGCGTTGTCGTTGCGCGGCTATCGCTGGCACGGCTATGACTTTTCCGCCAAGGCCGCCATTATCCGGCCTGCGATCGGCGGTGGCGCGGCTCCGGCCGCAACGACGTGGTCGCCGCTGCCGGGCGGCGGGCCGGCGGTCTGGATCGATACCGCACTGGCATTCGATGCGCTCCTCGATCGCCTCATCGAGGAGGAGCCGGAGTATCTGACAGCGCATCCCTACACGCTGCTGGGGCTGCTGGACGAGTCCGAACGCACCGGCTTGCGGCCTGCGAGGCTGCAGAAAGTGCGGACCTTGGGCGAGGCGCTGGAGCCGCGCATTCGGGAAAAGGCGCGGCGCCTCTGGAATGTACCCGTGATCGATCTCTACGGCGCCATGGAGGTCGGTTTCATCGCCCTGCAATGTCCGGAATCCGAGGGCTTGCATGTGATGGCGGAAGGCGTGTTGCTTGAGGTCGTCGACGATGCCGGCGAGCCTTGTGCGCCTGGTACTGTCGGCCGTGTCGTGGTGACGGCGCTGGAGAATTATGCCTCGCCGCTGATCCGCTATGCCCTGGGCGATTACGCCCGTGCCGGTGAGACATGCCGCTGCGGCCGGGGCTTGCCGGTGATCGATACGGTTCTCGGGCGCCAGCGCAATCTGCTGGTGCTGCCCTCGGGCGGCCGCCGCTTCGTCTCGGAACATCTCGCCGGTTTCGGGGGTGCGCCGTACCGTCAGTTCCGCATCACCCAGACGGCCTTGCGCGAAATCGAGGTGACACTCGTCGTGCCGCAGCCATGGTCGAGCGACGACGAGGGGGCCCTTGCCGCGCATCTCGACCGGCATTACGGCGACCGTTTCGCCTATTCTTTCCGTTACGTGGAAACCATCCCGCGTGCGGCCAGCGGCAAATTCGAGGAATTCATCTCGAAACTCAGTTGAGCTCCCGCGCCAGGCGGAAGCCGATATCGTTGTCGCGGCCCTTGGTGGTGCTCCAGTCGCGGCTGGCGGCCCGCAATTCCTCCGGCTTGTCGTTCCAGGCCCCGCCGCGGATGACGCGCAGCCGGCAATCCTGTCGCTCCACCCAGGCCATGCCATCTGTCGGCGCGCCGGAATAGTTCACGTGCCAACAATCCTCGACCCACTCCCAGACATTGCCGTGCACATCGAATAGGCCGAAGGGGTTGGCGTCGAAACTGCCTGCAGGGGCGGTTTCGCTGTTGTCCCAGTCGCTGCCGCAGTCTCGGCAATTGGCTCTGCCGCTGCCCACGCCTTCGCCCCACCAATAAGGCGTACGACTGCCGGCTCGGGCGAGATAGGCCCATTCCGCCTCGGTCAGGAGGCGATAACGATGGCCAGTCAAGTGGCTCAGCCAAGCCGCATATTCCTGGGCATCGACCCATGAGATATCGACCACCGGGCGATCCTCGCGGCCCCAACCGCCATCGTCCGGCGCATGCCCGCATATCCCGGCCAGGACGCACGCATCCCCTTCGGCGAACGTCACTTCGCGCATGC
>CAZKTK010000609.1:0-1689 GCA_964555535.1 uncultured Rhodospirillaceae bacterium | reverse complement strand
TGGGGAAGGTGAAGTTGGGCGGGTCGAAATAGGAGGTCTCCTCCAGGCCCGGCTCCAGCTCTTCCAGGGGATAGTTGTGCGGCACATAGGCCGCGCCGGCCACCTCGCCGAAGGCCAGCGCCTTGTCGGTGCCGCTGACCGTGAAGCTGCCATCGGCGAACTCGATGTCCTCGGCCGAGGCCTCCAATATGTGAGCGGCGATCTTCTTGCCCTTCTCGACCACCTTGTCCAGCGACATGGCGATGGCGGTGCCGCCGACAGGCAGCGAGCGCGAGCCGTAGGTGCCCATGCCGAAGGGGATCCTGTCCGTATCGCCTTCCACCACCTCGATCTGCTCGAGAGGCACGCCGAGGCGATCCGACACGAGCTGGGCGAAGGTCGTCTCGTGGCTCTGGCCGTGGCTGTGGGTGCCCGTGATGACGCTGATCGAGCCTGTCGGGTTGACCCGCACGGTGCCCATCTCGTAGAGGCCAGCGCGGGCGCCGAGCGCCCCGGCGACCGCAGACGGGGCGGCACCGCAGGCCTCGATATAGCAGGCGAGGCCCATGCCGCGCTTCTTGCCGCGGGCTTCGGACTCGGCCCGGCGTGCGGCAAAGCCGGCGGCATCAGCTGCCGCCAGCGCGTCATCGAGGTTCTTCTCGTAGTCGCCGCCGTCATAGACCATGGCGACGGGGGTCTCGTATGGCTGCATGGATGGCTGGATCAGATTGCGGCGGCGAATTTCCGTCGGCTCCAGCCCCATCTCGCCGGCCGCGACATCACAAATGCGTTCGACCAGATAGGAGGCTTCCGGGCGCCCGGCACCGCGATAGGCATCCACTGGCACGGTGTGGGTGAAGACGCCGCGCACTTCGCAATAGATCACCGGCGTGGTGTATTGGCCGGCCAGCAGCGGCGCGTAGAAATAGGTCGGGATCGCCGGGCCGAAAGTCGACAGATAGGCGCCGAGATTGGCGACGGTCGAAAGCCGCATGGCAAGGAACTTGGCATCCGCATCCATGGCCATCTCGACCGTGGTGACGTGGTCGCGTGCCTGGGCATCGCTGAGGAAGGATTCGCTGCGGTCCGCCGTCCATTTCACCGGGCGGCGCAGTTTGTGCGAGGCCCAGGTGACGGCCGCTTCTTCGGCGTAGTGGTAAATTTTCGAGCCGAAGCCGCCGCCCACATCAGGCGCGACCACGCGCACCTTCGTTTCCGGCAGTCCCAGGGTATAGGCGCACATGAGAAGCCGAATGACGTGTGGGCCCTGGGTGGTTGTGTACAAGGTGTAGCGGTCGTCACCGAAGTCATAGTCGCCGAGCGCGGCGCGCGGCTCCATCGCGTTCGGTACCAGGCGCTGATTGACCAGCTCCAGTGTCGCGATCTTGTGGGCATTGGCAAAGGCGGCATCGACCGCCGCCTTGTCGCCGAATTCCCAGTCGTAGCAAGTGTTGTTGGCGGCTTCGTCGTGTACCTGTGGCTTGCCTTCTGCGAAGGCGTCCGCGGTCTCCACGGTTGCCGGCAGGGTGCTGTAGGCGATGTCGACCAGCTCGGCCGCATCGCGCGCCTGATCGCGCGTCTCGGCGATCACCATCGCAACCGGATCGCCGACATGGCGCACCTTGCCCTGGGCGAGCACCGGGTGCGCCGGCTCCGCCATCGGCGAGCCGTCCTTGGAATGGATCTGCCAGCCGCAGGGCAGGCCGCCGA
>CAZKTK010000608.1:0-1689 GCA_964555535.1 uncultured Rhodospirillaceae bacterium | reverse complement strand
CGGCCTATATGGCCTTCGGCCACGCCCAGTCGACCGGGCGCCCCAGCGCCTATTCCGTGGTGCCGGGGCCGGGCGTGCTCAATACCGGCGCGGCGCTGGTAACGGCCTATGCCACCAACCAGCCGGTGCTCTGCCTGACCGGGCAGGTGCCGTCGACCTTCCTCGGTTCGGGCCGTGGCCATTTGCACGAGATTCCGGACCAGCTTTCCACCCTGCGCTCGATCACCAAGTGGGCGGCGCATATCGAACGCACGGCAGACGCGCCGGCGGCGGTGGACGGCGCCTTTCGCGCCATGCTCTCGGGGCGGCCCGGCCCGGCGGCGCTGGAAATGTGCTGGGACACCATGGGCGAGACTGAGGAGGTGCGCTTCCTGCCGCCATCCGGTGCGGACCGGCCGCCCCAGGCCGACACCATCGCTCTCGACGAAGCCGCGGCGCTGCTGAACGGCGCGCGCGCGCCCATGATCCTGGTCGGCGGCGGCGCGCGTCATGCCGGCGCCGAGGTGCTGGCTCTGGCGGAGGCGCTCGGGGCGCCGGTGGGCGCGTTCCGGGCCGGGCGCGGTGTCATAGAAGAGACCCACGCGCTCGCCGTCTCCGCGCTCGCGGCGCAGGAGCTGTGGCGCGAGACCGACGTGCTGCTCGGCATCGGCTCGCGGCTGGAGCTGCCCTATATGCGCTGGCGCGGTTTCATGAGCGCCATCACCGACGTGCGCCCGCCGCCCGAGCTGATCCGCATCGACATCGACCCGGCGGAGCTTGCGCGCCTTGTGCCGCAGGTCGGCATCCTGGCCGATGCGGCCGCTGCCACGGCGGCGCTTGTCGAGCGCGTGCGCCCGGCAGGCGTCGGCCGGCGGGCGGAGACGGCAGCGGCAAAGGATCGCGCCGCCATACGCCTGCAGGAGCTGCAGCCCCAGATGTCCTATCTCGACGTCATCCGCGAGGTGATGCCGCGCGACGGCTTCTTCGTCGAGGAGCTCTGCCAGGTCGGCTACGCCTCATACTATGGCCTGCCCATGGCGGGGCCGCGGCAATACATCACCGCCGGCTATCAGGGCACGCTCGGCTTCGGCTATCCGACCTCGCTCGGCGTCAAGGCGGCGAACCCGGACCGCGCCGTGATCTCCGTCGCCGGCGACGGCGGCTTCATGTTCGGCGTGCAGGAGCTGGCGACCGCGGCGCAGCACGGCCTCGGCGTGGTGGCGCTGGTCTTCAACAACTCGGCCTACGGCAACATCCGCCGCGACCAGCGCACCCGCTTCCAGGGCCGCATCATCGCTTCCGAGCTGGAGAACCCCGACTTCGTGGCCCTGGCCGAGAGCTTCGGCGTGCACGGCGAGCGCGTCGACAGCCCCGAGACCCTGCGCCCGGCCCTCGAAGCGGCCATCGCGCGCAACGCCCCCGCGCTGATCGAGATCACCATAGAGCCCGACAGCGAAGCCAACCCCTGGCAACTGTTCGCCATGCAGAAACGGAAGTAGCCGGATAATTGGTGACAGTTACCTATTTCCACTCGAGCCAAACACGCAAGGCTACTGCCGGAAATAGGTAACTGTCACCAATTATCCGGCTGTCGCCGCCTGCACCGCCAGTTCCAGGGCCTGCAGGAAGCGGTTGCGGTCCTGCTTGGTGAAGGCGGGGTTGTGGCCCTTGCTCTCGCCGGTCTCGCGCAGGTGCGCCAGCAGCTCCCGG
>CAZKTK010000607.1:0-1698 GCA_964555535.1 uncultured Rhodospirillaceae bacterium | reverse complement strand
ACAATTGCAGGGGCTTTGCAACTCGGCGGCCCCGCGTTAGCCGTTGACGGCTTGCCCGGTCCCGTGCCGGCCCAGGTGCTGGCGGTGATCGACGGCGACACTCTCCTGGTAGAAGCGCGCATCTGGATCGGCCAGGCGGTCGAAACCAAGGTGCGCCTGGAAAATATCGATGCCCCCGAGCTGACCGCCTATTGCGACGAGGCGCGCCAGCTCGCGGAAGCGGCGCGCGGCCTGGCGCAGGAGTTGGTCGGCAACGGCGAGGTGACCCTGCACGACGTACATCTCGGCAAATATGCCGGGCGCGTGCTGGCCCGGGTGGTGGCGGCGGACGGGCGCGATTTCGGCGCGACCCTGCTCGCCGCCGGCCTGGCGCGGGGCTATGATGGCGGCGCGCGAACCTCATGGTGCAGGGGTTGAGCGGCCCCGCACTCTTGGTGAAGTATACCAAGGCTTAACCTATGCTGAGGTAAAGCGATGGCATTGGCCGCCGGGAAGCGGCCCCAAAACATGGCCGCCGCGACGTCTGGCGGCAGGGGGAACGGATGACGCGACCGCAGATTTCGCCGGCTAGGCCGGCATCGCATCTGCGCCGAAACGCACGCGCCGCGGTGCTCCTCGCCGGGCTTGCATTGGCTGCCTGCGGCACTTTGGAAAATCAGACGCTGATACCGCTCGGCTCGGTCGAACAGCTTCGCGGCATGGCCGAATCCGGCGACCCTGCGGCCATGACCGCGCTGGGGCAGCGTTACCAGACCGGCGACGGGGTCATCCTCGACCTCGACAAGGCGATCGACTGGTATCGGCGCGGCGCCGCAGCCGACGACCCCCTCAGCCAGTACTATCTCGGCCAAATGTACCTCAATGGCGGCATTCAGCCGGCGGATTCCGGTCGCGCCGCAGAGCTTTTCATGCGTGCCGCGGCCCATGGCCATGCGGGCGCGCAGGCTTCTCTCGCGCGGCTTTACGAACGCGGCGACGGCGTGCCCCAGGACTATCGCCGGGCGGCCCAATTCTACGCCTTGGCGTCCATGAACATGGCCGACGAGGGCGGTCTCCTGTCCGGCCGCTCAGGCAGACGCGCGACGCCCGAATCCGTGCGCTGGTACGAGCGCGCGGCGCGGCTCGGCGTCGCCGAAGCGCAATACGACCTGGCCCGCGCCTACGAGCTCGGCCACGGCACCGCGCAAAATCTCATGCAGGCCGAGTTCTGGTACCGGGAAGCCGCCGAGCAGGGCCACGACCGCGCGGCCGAGGCACTGGCCAGGCTCTATGCCAACGGCCTGACGCCGACCCCGGCCGAAGTCTACGAGGCGCGCGACCTGAGCCAGCCGGACGCGCCGCCGCCGAGCCCCGCCGTCGAGATATCGCAGATTCCCGCTGCGACCAGCGGCTACGTCCTCCACCTCGCCTCCTACCGCAACGTCGAAGATGCGGACCGCGGCTGGGCCCAAATCATGCAGGGCCATAGCGACGTGCTGCAGGGCCTCGAGCTCTCCATCCGCCGGGTGGACATTCCCGAGCGCGGCACCTTCTTCCGCATCCATGCCGGGCCCATCGCCGATCGCGCCCAGGCCGTGGCGCTATGCAACCGCATCAACTCCCTCGGCAGCTACTGCCAGGCGCTACCAGCTGGATCTTAGAGCCGGTTCATGCGGTTCTCGACCAGGTCGTCGACCACGGCCGGGTCGGCCAGCGTCG
>CAZKTK010000606.1:0-1700 GCA_964555535.1 uncultured Rhodospirillaceae bacterium | reverse complement strand
GCGCCTCGCGCCTGCTCGACTTCGGCGTCAGCGACGCCCAGGCCTGGGAGGTCGGGCTGGCCTGCGGCGGCAAGGTGCAGGTGCTGGTGGAGAAGGTGGAATAGTCATGCGCAGGGAAGCTCTCGATGCCCTGCTCGCTGCCCGCGACGAGAAGCGCCCGCTGGCGCTGGCGACGGCGCTCGACGGCAGCGGACAGTGGCTGATAGGCCCGGACCACGCCGAGGACGCGCCGGAGAGCATCATCGCCGAGGCGCGCAAGGCGCTCGATATCGACCAGAGCCGTACCGTCGAAGGGCCTGACGGGCCGGTCTTCATCCAGGTGCACAATCCGCCCTGGCGCATGGTGGTGATCGGCGCGGTGCATATCACCCAGCCCTTGGCGCAAATGGCGACGCTGGCGGGCTACGAGGTGACCGTGGTCGATCCGCGCGGCGCCTTCGCGACCGCCGAGCGCTTTCCCGGCATCGATGTCTCCGACGAATGGCCGGACGAAGCGCTGGAAAGGCTCGAGCCCGACGCGCGCACCGCCGTCGTCACCCTGACCCACGACCCCAAGCTCGACGATGCGGCGTTGGAGATCGCGCTCAAATCGCCGGCCTTCTATATCGGATCGCTCGGCAGCAAGAAGACCCACGGCGCGCGCATCGAGCGACTGACCGAAGAGGGCTTCGATGCCGCGGCACTGGCGCGCATCAACGGCCCGGTCGGCCTTGCCCTCGGCGCCAAGTCGCCGGCCGAGATCGCTGTTGCGATCCTGGCCCAGGTCATCGCGGCGCGGCGCCAACCCGCGCCGGCAGCGGAACGCGCCGCATGAAATTCGGCCGCATCAATGTGTCCGAAGCGGAGGGGGCAATCCTTGCCCATTCCTTGCGCAGCGATGCGGGTGTCTTCAAGAAGGGCCGTGTGCTATCGGCCGATGATATCGCGGCGCTTGCCAGCGCCGGGGTCGAGCGCGTGATGGCGGCGCAGCTCGAAAGCGCCGACGTGCCCGAGGATGCCGCCGCCAAACGCATCGCCGATGCCCTCGCCGGACCCGGTGCCACGGTCGCGGCCGCCTTTACCGGGCGCTGCAACCTGATGGCCGAAGCCGAAGGCCTGCTCGTTGTCGATGCCACGCGTGTCGATGCGCTCAATCTCATCGACGAGACGGTGACGGTAGCCACCCTGCCGCCCCATGAACGCGTGGTCGCACGGCAGATGCTGGCGACGGTCAAGATCATTCCCCTCGCCGCGCCCGAGACGAGTGTTGCCAAGGCGGAGGCGTTGGGACCGTTATTGCGCGTCGCTCCGTTCACAGCCAAAAAGGTCGGGCTGGTGATGAGCGAGCTACCCGGTACCAAGGCCTCGGTGCTGGCCTCGACACGCGATGTGCTGGAAAGCCGTCTCGCTCGCGTCAAGGCTAGCCTCGTCGCGGAACGCATCTGCGCCCATGACGAAACCGCCATCGCCGCGGCTGTCGGCGAAGTGCTGGCGGGCGGCGCGGATCTCGTCATCGTCAGCGGCGCCTCTGCCGTGGTCGATCGCCGCGACGTCGTGCCGGCGGGAATCGAAGCCGCGGGCGGCAGCATCGAGCATTTCGGCATGCCGGTGGACCCCGGCAACCTTCTCCTGCTTGGCAGGATGGCGGAGACCGGCGTGCCCGTGCTCGGCATGCCGGGCTGCGCCCGCTCGCCCAAGCTCAACGGCTTCGACTGGGTGCT
>CAZKTK010000605.1:0-1705 GCA_964555535.1 uncultured Rhodospirillaceae bacterium | reverse complement strand
ATGACCAGGAAGGAGAGCACGTCCTGGTAATCCTTGACCGTCAGCTCCTCGATCAAATCGGCGGGCATGATGCTGACGGTGTCGTCGGTGGCGATCTCCTTGATGTCGCTCTTGGCCAAGGTGACGACGTCGCCATTGGCGAGCGTGATGTCGATCTCGTCGGCCTCGTCGCGGCTCTTCAGGCCGGTATACTTGCGGCCTTCCAGGTTGACCACGACATGGGTCTCGTAGCCTTCGCTGATCTCCTTGGCCGGGCTGGTGATCGACTCGGCGATGAACTTGAGGCCCTTCTCGGCGATGGTGCTGAGGTCGGGGCCGATTTCCTCGCCCTCGCCCTTGAGGACGTGGCAGTCGATACAGAAATCCTCGTAGACGATCTCTCCATTGCCCGGGTCGCCGCCGCCAGCGGCGCTGGCCGCGGCGATACGGCCGAAATACATTTCCGTGATCTCGCTCGGATTCTCCAGCGCCTCCATGTCGATGTCGCCGCCCTGGCTTTGCAGGTAAGTGACCACCGCCTTGATCTCGGTGAGGTTGAGCGAGATCGGCGGCGCGTAGACGATGGCCATCTCGTTCTTGAAGCCCTCGACCAGATAGGCGTCGGGCTTGGCCAGGCTTTCGACCAGATAGTCGGTAGCGGTGTAGTCGAGGCCGGTCTCTTCCGAGCGCAGCTGCGCGCGCTCGACGGCGCGGGCACCGATGGGAATCGCGAACTTCTCGCCGAAGACACCGAGATTGGGACAGCGCACGGCACTGCCACGCCCGCCGACGCTGTGACAGGTGTAGCAGCGCCCCTTGCCCCAGAAGATCGCCTCGCCGCCCTCCGGGCTGACGTCGACGACGGCCGCGGCGCGCTTGCCGCCGCCGGTCATCGCGGTGATTGTCTGGCCGACCCACATGAAAGCGCCCAGCAGCACCACCAGGAAGACGAACGCCTTGCCCACGGCGCCGATCATTGCGTCTGCTCCGTCGCCGCTGTGGTCTCAGCCTCGGCTTCGTCCTTGCCGCGCCTGGCGGCGATGCCGCCGAGCCAGAACATGAAGGCGACGGCGATCATGAAGACGAAGACCGCCAAGCCGACCATCTTGGTCATCATGAAGTTGGACGGCGTAAAGGCCCACTCGGAGGTGTCCCGCATGACCCCGTAGATGTGCCAGTCGCCGCGCAGGCCCGAGCGGATGAAGCCCATCAGGCCCATGTTCATGGTGATCACGAAGGTCAGGGCCAGCAGCGCGAACTGGCTACGCACGGTCATCTTGCCCCATTGCAGGGCGCCGATCTCCTTGGCGCCGCGGAACAGGAAGACGTCGATGGCGGTGACCAGGATCAGGCAGCTGATCAGTTGCAGGAACTGGGCGACAGCGACATTGCGCAGGAACGGCGAAGCCTGCTCCATGACCACGAAGCCGTAGACGCCGAGGAAAATGACGACGTTGAAGGCTGTCACCGCGAGGTAGATGCCCTGCGCCAGCTTGCCCAGATTGCGCAATGCCAGCCCCACCGAGACCACGGCGGTGGCGCAGTTGAAGACCAGCAGCCAGCCGACGGTGCGGAAATACTTGGCGCGGTCCGCCGGCAGGTCGAGCTCGGCCGGGTCCATGCTCAGCAGGCCAGCGGCATACTGGCCGACGATCAGGATCGCCACCAGTCCGGCCAGCGGGATGACGATCAGCGGCAACCTTCCCTGATCGCCGATCGGCCGCAG
>CAZKTK010000604.1:0-1709 GCA_964555535.1 uncultured Rhodospirillaceae bacterium | reverse complement strand
GGCACGCGGACTGGTATTTCGATTACGTCTCGCCCTACGCCTATCTGCAGCTGGAAAACTTCGCCTGCCTGCCGACGGACTTGGTGATACGCCCCGTGCCGGTGCTTTTCGCCGGACTGCTGGGGCATTGGGGCAGCCTCGGCCCGGCGGAGATTCCCGCCAAACGGCGCCAGACCTATCGCTATTGCCACTGGCTGGCGGCCAAGCGCGGCATGCCTTTCAAGACCCCGCCGCGCCACCCTTTCAACCCGCTCGCCCTGCTGCGTCTCACGGTCTCCCTGGATAGCGAGATCGCCGCGGTGCGCACGATCTTTCGCCATGTCTGGGACAGCGGCGAGGACGGCCAGGACCCGGAGAGCCTGAGGCGCCTGTCGGCCGACCTCGGGGTGGACGACCTGGCGGCACGTATCGACGATCCGGCGAACAAGCGGGCCTTGCGCGACAACACGGACCGGGCCGTCGCCCGCGGCGTCTTCGGAATTCCGACTTTCGCGATTGACGACGAGCTGTTCTGGGGCGATGACGTCACCGACATGCTGCTCGACTATTTGCGCGACCCGGCGCTGTTCAAGCAGGGCGAGCTCGCCCGCCTCGCCGACCTGCCGAGGGCGGCGGAGCGTAGGCAAAGCCGGCTCTGATCCTGTGAGAACCAGCATTTAAATGCGCTAGCGCAGACTAGGGCGCTAAGTACTCGCAGGACATGTCGTCCGGATCGTGGGCCATGACGCGGTCGTAGAAGGCGCCCAGGCGGGCGGTGATGGCTGGCACGTCGGAGGCAAGCAGCAGGCGACGGGCGACAAGGGCCTCGGCGGCTTCCGTCACGGCACTTTCGTAAGCGGCGCGGTCGGCGTAGCGGGCAGCGAGGAGCAGGCGCGGGTCGCCTGCCGCCTCGTCGCGGGGGAAAGGCACGAAGGAGCCCACCCAGCGGTCGATCTGGTCGCCGGCGCCGAAACGCGGCTGGCGCAGGTTCCAGCCCGTATAGGTGCCGAGCGGCGCGGCGGCGGCGGGCAGGCGGATGCCGCCGCGGGCGATGCCGTCCGCGTCCGGCAGGCTGACGCGGGTCTCGAAGGCGGGGCCGAAGCCGGGCGGTACGGTGTCGATGATGCCGTCGGCCCAGCGCGGCCCCATTTCCAGGCGCGGCGGGCGCAGATTGACCACGGGCAGGCGCAAGCCGGGGATGGCGGGAAAGGCGGCGCGCCATTCATCCAAAGTGCCGAGCTCGCCGGCGGCAAGGCGTGGATAGGCGCTCGGCGGTGGTGCCTCGCCGGCCGTCGCCCAGGCATCGAGCGCCAACAGCACTGCGCGCATGGGCGGGCGATGGTCGAGGGGGTTGATGCAGTTCTCGAACCAGGCGCGGTGGGGGATCAGCCAGCTGCCGTGCTGGGCGCCTGCGAAGACGTAAAGCCGTGTCTCATCGGCGAGCGCGATATCACGCTCGCCCTCCACATCCGTGTGCAGCAGCGAAGCGGAGCGCGTCCAGTATTCGCCGCCGGTGTTGGTGAAGACCAGCTTGGGCACCTGCCCCAGTTCCCGCGCGCGGTCGAGCAGGCTGCCCTTGGCGCCGTTTAGCGGATCGACTTGCGGCACGGTGGTGAAGGGGAAGAAATCGGCCGGGTATTGATGATCCTCGTGTGGGCTGCCGTGACGCGTGGTTTGGGCGAAGCGATGGTTGAAGCTGCCCTTGCCGGCGCCGCCGACATGGATCAGCG
>CAZKTK010000603.1:0-1720 GCA_964555535.1 uncultured Rhodospirillaceae bacterium | reverse complement strand
ATGCGTTGGCGCGGCGACAAGGTCGACATTTGCGTGACCTTCTCGTTCATGTTCCGCACCACCGCCGCCAATTGCTCGATCAGACGCAGCGCCACCTGGGGCTGATTGGCAAGCACGGCCCGGAACGATTCGCCCGACAATGCGCCCAGCATGCAGGCCTGATCGCCGATCACCTGGGCGGAGCGGCGGGTGCTGTTAATGGCCGACAGCTCGCCGAAGATATCGCCGGCCTGCAATTCACCGAGATGCACCTCCGAGCCGTCATCCTTGACATTGACGACGCGCACCGTGCCGGCGAGGACGAAATAGACCTCGGTGCTCGTCTCGTCGGCCGGCACGACGGTCTGGTTCGCGCCCACATCGAGCCAGCGGCACTTGGATTCGATGGCGCGCAAGACATCTTCGGGCACGCCCTCGAAAAGTTTGATGCCGGTCAAGCTTCGTTGAGCGGCTCCGGTCATGTCGCTGTTCATGCCCTGCGCAAATCCCGATCCCGATGGCTCCGTGCTCGCCGCCCCATGACGGCATGCGTGAGCGCAAACATTGTCGTCTTCACCATCATAACGGCACTGCCGTCCCTGCCAAGCGATCCGGTCATGAGAATCGGACTATCTCGCCCCAACGGTGATGTGATTGACCACCCATTTGACATTGTCGGTCTCGCCGGCAACGGCCAGGGCGCGTTGCAGCTCCCCCTCATCCATTGCGCGGCCTATCAGATAGACGATTCCCTCAACCGCGCGCACCCGATAATGCGCCGCCTGAATCGATTGGTCGAGGTCATAGTTGTCCGTGATGGTCTTCTCGATCGCCACGTCATTGAGAAACGTGCCGACGCCGCTCTCGTCACCGACATGAATCTCGTTGATGACCGCTTCGACGAATTCCGTGCTCGCCGCGACCGCCGTCGCCTCCTGCCGCGCCGCGCGATCGCCGACGCGCCCCAGCAACAGCGCCCGGCCTTCGAACACCACCGTCCTGACATCCTTGAACAGCCCGGCGCCATACTCGATCAGACGCTGGTTCAGCTCGAGGGTGATCGTGCTGTCGTCCACGGCGGCGGCGGCGCTACCGTCGGCCACGACCGTGCGCTCGCCGTCGCCGGCCATCCCGATGGGCAGCGTGCTTGGCGCGCAGGCGCCGGCAAGCAGCAGAGTCGGCACAAGCCAGCCCAAGCCCAACGCCTGCTTGCTCTTGCGGACCGTTCCGCGCAATCCATCCTCCCTGCGGCCATTCGGCCACTGCACCGTTAACAACCTATCGCAACCCCCCCGCATTTCCAGCCTCTTCTGAGCTCGACCTGCGCGCTTGCGGCGCATAGGGTGCGGCAAAATCGGACTTGGCGGGACATTATGGCTCTACACGGCACCAGCGGTCGGCATCGAATCTATCTCATGCGCCATGGCGAGGTGCGCTATTTCGACGATCAGGGACGGCCGCTGGAACCGGACGGCGTTCTCCTGACCGAGGATGGCCGCACCCAGGCCGAGGCAGCAGGCCAGGCGCTGGCGAATATCGCCATCGACAAGGCGGTCTGTTCCGGCCTGCCCAGAACCCGCCAGACCGCCGAACTGGTAATGGGCGGGCGCGGCGAGGTCATCGAAGAGCGCAATGCGCTTATGGAAATGCGTCTCGGCAAGATTTCCGACATTCCGCGCGACCGCATCGAGGCGGAGCTGGTCTACGGCCTGGAATCGGCCCATCTGCCCGGCGCCCGCAT
>CAZKTK010000602.1:0-1724 GCA_964555535.1 uncultured Rhodospirillaceae bacterium | reverse complement strand
CCCACTCGTAGGGATAGGAGATGAAGGGCAACCTGGGGTGCTCAAGGACCTCGCAAACGTCTTCGGTAGGCTTCGGTATGTCCGATGCCGGCCAGAAATCGATCACGGCTCCCGATTCCTTGAGGGCGAGAACCGCGGAGGACTCCCTTACCGCCTGCCAGTTGGCACGACCGAACTCTGTCACAGCGCGGAGAATGCGTCCGTCCGACCGGAACACGAAGCCGGCCGGGTCGCGGTAGGATGCCTCGACCCTGTCCATCATAAGACCGGCGCGCCTGGCGCGGGGCTCCAGCTATTGCTCGTCCGAAGGCTGTCGGACGGGCTTCTTTCTGGACATTGCGCGCACCTTCTCGACGATGTTCCGATAGTAGACCTTGAGCAGATAGAGCCCGCCTGCGATGCCACCTATCAGGAGCTGAAGCAAAATCGAGCCGGTTCCAGGATCGATATACGCGAATGCCGGCAGCGCCGGCGACAGCATGAACAGACCAGCCAACGATAGCAGCCGCCCGGCCCGCCAGCGCCAACGGGACTGCTCGAATCCATTCTGGTCTCGGCAAGGTTGGATGACACGTCGATCCGTTTCGAGCACATACGTCTTTCCCAATCGCAAAGGATTGTAACCCAACTCCCTCCTATAACAAGCGCCCACAACTCCGCAGCGGCGACCGTCACTCCGTGGAGACTTGCCACGACACCGCAGCTTGGGTGCTTCGCTCGGTGAGTGCGGCATTATTGACCGGTTGGCGCGCGCCGGGCCTGGCCGGAGGCCTGGTCGAGCGGGCGCAAGTCAGCGCGGCGCCCGAGATAGCGCCACGGCGACCAGGTCATGGCACGGGCGATGGTGAGCCAGCCGACTGTGGCGCTGCGCTGGATCTCGCGGCGCTTGCGCAGCATCGGCCCGAGACCCAGCAGCGCATGCCAGACACCCCGCCACATGGCCCGGATTTCGCCGCGGTGCATTGCGGCACGCAGGGTCAACGGCAGGAGCGTCACGGCGTGCAAGGGAAGCGCAATGACAAGCAGCGGCAGTGGCATGTTCTTGACCATCACCCAGATGCGATTGCGGGCACCGTGATAGATGGCGAAAGTGCTGCGCTTGCCGGTCGAGGCAGAGCCGATATGTCGGACCCGGGCATCGGCGACCTGGAAACAGCGCTGGCCCTGGAGGCGAAGCCGAAATCCGAGATCGATGTCCTCGCAATAGCAAAAGAACGCCTCGTCAAAGCCGCCGATAGACTCGAATGCATCACGCCGATAGAGGGCCGCAGCGGCGCATGGCGAGAACGTTTTCGCCAGCGGAGGCAACGGCGTCACGGCTCTGCCATGCTCACCGCGCCAGGGAATCCCCGCGGACAGGTAAGCGTCGCCAACGCCGTCAAACCGTGAAGGGTCGCGATCGCTGATCTGAGTAGAGCCAAACATGGCCACATCGCGATGATCGGCAGCGGCGGCGCACAATCGCTCAAGCCAATCCGCTTGGGGAAAGGCATCCGGATTGAGCGTGGCAATAAGCTCGGCGTTGACGTCCTCGGCACCGCGATTGTTCGCCGCCGCGAATCCGACATTCTCGGACAGCGGAAGCAGGGTAAAGCGACCGTCGGCATCCTTAACGCAAACCGCTGAGCCATCGCTTGACGCATTGTCAACGACGATGACTTCGAATTCCGTCATTGTCTGGGCGGACAAGGCCTCCAAACAGCGCCGCAAGTCGGCACCGCCAT
>CAZKTK010000601.1:0-1729 GCA_964555535.1 uncultured Rhodospirillaceae bacterium | reverse complement strand
ACGCCGATCGCCATGTATTGCCGATTGAGGTAGGCGCTGGCGCCTTCCTGGATCGCAGAAGCGATCTCCTGCATACGCTCATTGCCGGCTGACGCCGCCATGACCTGTTTGGTGGTGTAGATACCATAGGCAACGGCGGCAAGGCCGCACAGCAGTGCGAACACTAGCGCGAGTGACATGAATGATTTCCTCGTTGACTGGACCGGAATACGCCGCGCTGCCCCAAGCATCGGCGCCACGGGCCGGGAAAATGCCAGAGCCGGAAACAGAATGCAATGCGCCAATGCATCTTGGCGCCACGTTCGAAACCCATCTCCGCCGACCGTCGGCCCCGCAGCACCATTTTTCTCCGCTTGCGTGGGGGCTTTGGTACTAAGCTGTGGCTAAGAAATCCACAGTTGGGAGGACAGTATGCGCTGGGCCCCTCTTCTTGTATCGGTCGCGGTAGCAGTATTGGCGATAGGGTCGCTTGCGGGCATTGCCCCACTTTCCGCTTGGCTGCCGCGCTGGATGCTTTGGATTCTCGCCTTCCTGTCCGCGGCAGTGGCCATAAACGAGGGTCTTGGAAAACCGGTTCCCTTCTTACGCTGGTCCTTTCTGCGCATGCTTTTCGGCATCAAGACGCTGTTGACCGAGTGGCAAGTTGGCGATGGACGAGAGCAACGGGTGTGCGAAAAGGTCCTGAACAGCGCGCGACGCGGCGACCCGGACCATGTCATCCGGACCATCGACGACTTCTGTTACCAAGATAGCCTGTTAATCAACGTCGGCTATCGAAAGGGTGCCATTCTCGATGCAGCACTTGAGCGCGGTCAGCCGCAAACGATCCTCGAGCTCGGCTGCTATGTCGGATATAGCGCCATAAGAATGGCGCGCAAGTTGCCGGAGGGCGGACGCCTTTACTCTATTGAGTTCAATGACGCCAACGCCGAAATCGCACGTAAGGTCATCGAGCATGCCGGATTGAGCGATAGAATCCACGTGATCGTCGGCACGCTTGGAGACGGGGGCGAAACACTCAGCCGGCTGGAATCCGAACACGGGCTGTCTGTCGGCAGTCTGGACTTCGTCTTTATTGATCACGCTAAGGATGCGTATCTGTCGGATCTGCGTTTGATTCTGGAACGAGGCTGGCTCCATCCCGGCAGCATCGTCGTTGCCGACAACATCAAGGTGCCCGGCGCACCCGACTACCATGCCTATATGAAGGAGCAGGAGGGCAAGCTCTGGCGCTCCAGGGAGCATAAGTCTTTCGCCGAGTACCAGTCGGTGATTCCCGATTTGGTGCTCGAATCCGATTATGTCGGAGCATGAAACTGCCAAAGTGGTGGCTTACGCCACCGCCCGTCCCGCAAACCGGTTCCATCTGACGAGATAACGCTCTAGCTTGGGCCCAGGCGAAATCGGGAGGCCGGCATGGCGTTTCAGACGGTGATAAAAGCGGCGTTCGCGCTCGGCCTGTTGACGGCAGGCCCCGCGGCAGCCGAGACCTACAAGTTCATGACCGGCCCGCAGGGCGGCTCGTGGTATCCGCTCGGCGGTGCTATCGCCAACTTTGTGCGCGGGGTCGATTCGGATGTGAGACTGCGCGTCCAGCCGGGCGGCGGCATCAGCAACGTCATGGCGGTCGAATCCGGCAAGGCCCAGGTCGGTCTCAGCAATGTCACCTCGAGCATGGACGCCATCGCCGGCAACGCGCCTTTCCGCGGCAAGGCCCAGAACATCCGAA
>CAZKTK010000600.1:0-1738 GCA_964555535.1 uncultured Rhodospirillaceae bacterium | reverse complement strand
GGCGTCTGGAAGGCCGGCGGCTTCCCGCTCGAATTCCCCACCATGTCGCTCGGCGAGCCGGTCATGCGGCCGACCACCATGCTGTTCCGCAACCTCATGTCCATGGATGTCGAGGAGAGCCTGCGCGCCAATCCCTTCGATGCGGTGGTGCTGCTCTGTGGCTGCGACAAGACCACGCCGGCGCAGATCATGGGTGCCTCCAGCGTCGACCTGCCCACTATCGTGGTCACCGGCGGGCCGATGCTGAACGGCAAGTTCCAGGGCAAGGACATCGGCTCCGGAACGGACGTTTGGCGCTTCACCGACGATCTGCGCGCCGGGCGCATGTCGATCGAGGACTACATGGACGCCGAAGCCTGTCTGAGCCGCTCGGCCGGGCACTGCATGACCATGGGCACGGCCTCCACCATGGCCAGCATTTCCGAAGCCCTCGGCCTGCAGCCGCCGGGCGGCGCCGCCATTCCGGCGGTCGATTCGCGCCGCTATGCGCTGGCCGAATATGCCGGCGGCCGTGCCGTCGAGATGGTCGCCGAGGACCTGCGCATCTCCAAGATCCTCACCCGCGATGCCTTCGAGAACGCCATCCGCGTCAATGCTGCCATCGGCGGCTCGACCAACGCCATCGTGCATCTGCTGGCCATCGCCGGGCGCCTCGGCGTGCAGCTGCGCCTCGACGATTTCGACGAGCTGATCCGCGACGTGCCTTTCCTGGTCAATCTCCAGCCGTCGGGCGAATACCTGATGGAGGACTTCTATTACGCCGGCGGTCTGCCGGTGGTGATGAAGGAGCTGGGCTCGATCCTGCACGAGGAGGCCCTGACCATGACCGGCAACAGCGTGGCCGAGAATGTGCGCAAGGCCACCAATCACAACGAGGACGTCATCAAGACCCGCGCCAAGCCGATCAGCGACGAGTCGGGAACGGTCATCCTGCGCGGCAATCTCTGCCCCGACGGTGCCGTGCTCAAGCAGTCGGCGGCGACGCCAGAGCTGATGCAGCACCGCGGCCGTGCCGTGGTCTTCGAGGACATCGACGATCTGAACGCGCGCCTCGACCTGCCCGAGACCGATATCGACGAGACCTGCGTCATGGTGCTCAAGAATGCCGGCCCGCGCGGCTATCCGGGCATGCCCGAGCTCGGCAACCTGCCCCTGCCCAAGCGCGTGCTGGAGAAGGGCATCGAGGACATGGTGCGTATCTCGGATGCGCGCATGAGCGGCACCTGCTTCGGCACCATCGTCCTGCATGTGGCGCCGGAATCCGCCATCGGCGGCCCTCTCGGCCTGGTCAAGGACGGCGACATGATCGAGCTCGATGTCGAGGGCCGGCGTCTGCATCTCGATGTCTCCGACGAGGAGCTGGCCGCCCGCCGCGCCGCCTGGACGGCACCGGAGCCGCCTGCCGACCGAGGCTATGCCAAGCTCTATGTGGATCACGTGCTGCAGGCCGACGAGGGCGTCGACTTCGACTTCCTGCGCGGCTCCAGCGGCTCCGCCGTGCCGCGGCAGTCCCACTGAGCAGGGGCGGTATCATGAGTGATCTAACCATTCTCTATCCCGACGTGCTCTCGACCGACGACAATGCGGTCGAGCGCGAGATGCTGCCGGACGTCCGTTTCGAGGTTCATGGCGGGCGTGTCTCGAGCGATGTGGACGACGCGGTATGGGCCAGCGCCGACGGCATGGTCACCGGCATCGGCATGCCCATCGACGAGGCGGTGTTCGACAAGGCAAGCAA
>CAZKTK010000599.1:0-1747 GCA_964555535.1 uncultured Rhodospirillaceae bacterium | reverse complement strand
GCGGCGCTTCGCCCAGTTGCACACGGTTGATATCCTTGAAGTCGTTGGCGGAGGTCCGCCGGGCGATGGGCATAAAGGTCCGGGGCGCGGCCTCATAGGCATCGCGGAGGGTCTTGTTGGTCACGGCGGCGAGGATCTCCGGGAAGTCGGAGGTCGAATGCAGGGCCCGTGTGGCGATCTCGTCGCGGCTGAGACCGCGCATGCGTTCGCCTTCGGTCTCGAGAAACGACCGCGCCAGTTCGATCAGGCTATAACCGCGCCATTCCTTGGCCGCGTCACTGAGCTGGTAGCGTTCCGGTTCGAAGCGGTGCAGGAGGGCGGATTCCACGGCAGAAAACCGGGTTTGCCGCTCGTCCTGGCCACCCATGGTGATCTGGGTCCGGGTCTCGACCTGTTGGTCTTGATCAGCCGCCTGGTCGATCAAGACGCCCCGGGCTTCGTCGAGGCTCACGCCGCGGGCGACCAATCCGTCCGCGACGGCGCGCTCGATGCCGAGTTTGCCCTGGGCATCATAGATGCCGGCAATCCGGAGCCGCTCGGCGGCCACGGCCTGTTCGGCCACATCGGTATTATCGACGGGGGCAATGTCGACGGGGGCCGCGTCGACTTGGGCTGGCATAGGCGAGGGCGTTTCACTCGCCCGGATCGAGGCTTCTCTGTCGTCCAGTTGAGCGGCCTCTGGGGCATCTTCGGTGCGTTCCACAGTATTGAGTTCGTTCATGGTTGAGTTTCCTTCTTTCTCTCGAGCCAGGGCCCGGGTGATCAACTGACAGGGATGGGTTTGTTCATCGTTGGCACGGAAACCGGCGTGGGGGTCGGCGCCGACGGGTACGGCGGAGAGCTCCATGGGCTGCCAGTCCACGGCGCGCCAGAGGGGCGGTTCGCCGTCTTCCTCGGTGATCTCGTAGCTGCGGACCTGATAGCCGACGGAGATATTGCGCAGAATACCGGCCTCAACATCGTTCCAGATGGTGGCAACGCCATCGCGCTCGGAAAACCGCACCACGGCCCGGCCTTCGCCACTGCCTTTCTCTATCCAGGCCTTCTCGACCACGCCGATGACCTTGTCGAGATCGAAGGCGCCATGGCTGTTCAGCAGCGGCGCGCCGCCATTGAGCCGGGAGAGATCCACATGCGCCCTTTCGAGGCTCAGGCTCTCGTCGTAACGCTTGCCGGTCAGCCAATCACGCCGACGGACCATGGCGCCCGTGGACCAGACCACCTCGATCCGGCGGGCTTCGGCATCGACGGTCTCGGGCAGCATGTGCACTTCACGGGTTTGCATGGGCAGCTCGACCCGGCGTTCGGCATCGTCCGCACGAGGCAGCGTGTCAGGATCCGCCTCTGGGACTGACACTTTTCGCGTATCAACCATCGTCTTCGTCATCCTTGTTCTCCTGTTCGGGCATGGGCCGGCCGTTCTGGCTGGAACGGCGCGGGTCGCTGTCGAGCACCAGGCCGAGGCGGTCGAGCAACTCGTTGGTCTCGGCGATCTCGGCCAGTACATCGTTCGGGTCGTAACCGTTGCGGGCGATCATCTCCTTCAGGGTCATGCCGCCCGCCCGCACCGCCAGTACGTCGGCCTTGGCGTCTTTCAGCGGATCCACCGCCTCGAAGCGGGGCGCCGTCCATTCGACACCGAAGTCGCCCTCTGGCAGCTGCCCGGTGGCCTGAGCCAGCTCGATAAATCGCCGCCAGACCGGATCGCACAGGCCCGGGATCAGCACCTGCCATTGCAGGGCTTCCA
>CAZKTK010000598.1:0-1759 GCA_964555535.1 uncultured Rhodospirillaceae bacterium | reverse complement strand
TCTTGTCCGGGTCGTTGTGATAGGCGAAGTCGTCGCCGCCGCCGAAATAGACCACCCCCGTCTCGCCCGCCGGCAGCGCCGTGCCGTCCTCGCCGCAGATATGCACCTCGCCGGTCGCCGGGCGCCCGACCGAGCCCTTGTGGGTGAGCCAGGCGGCGCTGTCGATGACGGTGATGCCGTTGCCTTCGGTGCCGGCGTAATATTCGTGCAGAATCGGTCCCCACCAGGCGATCATCTGCTCCTTCACCGGAATGGGGCAGGGGGCCGCGGCGTGGATCGCGATCTTGAGGCTGGAGAGATCGTGTGCCGCCCGCGCCGCCGGCGCCAGCTTGAGCATGCGCACGAACATGGTCGGCACCCACTGGCTGTGGCTGACCTCGTAGCGAGCAATGGCGGCGAGGGCCGCTTCCGCGTCGAAGCGCTCCATGATCACCAGGGTGGCGCCGCGGCGCAGGAAGCCGAGACAGAAGCGCAGCGGCGCCGCGTGATAGAGCGGTGCCGGCGAAAGATAGATCGCTTGCGCCGTCATGCCGTAGAGCGCGCCAAGGGCTTCCCAGCGCGGGTTCACGGTGCCGAGCGGGTCGCCCGACAGCGTTACCTCGACGCCCTTGGGGCGGCCTGTGGTGCCGGACGAATAGAGCATGTCCGCGCCTTCGCTCTCGTCGGCAAGGGGCTCGGCGGGCTGGGCTTCGATGGCATCCTCGAAAGCCTCGAAACCGGTGCTCGCGCCGTCGAGCATAAACCAATGCTCGGGCCCCGGCATTACCGCCAGAAGGGCCTCCGCGACATCGGCCTTGGCGGCGGAGCCAACGTACAGGCTGGCGCCGCAATCGCCGACGATATAGGCCGCTTCGTCGCCGCCCAGGTGGGTCGCGAGGCAGGTATAGGTCAGCCCGGCACGGTGGGCGCCCCAACAGATCGGCAGGTACCAGGGATGATTCTCCAGGCACAACGCGATGGCATCACCCGGCTTCAGGCCGCGGCTGCGGAATAGCCGGGCGCAGCGCCGCGACAAGTCTTCGAATTCGCGAAAGCTTAACGTCTGTCCGCTTGCCGCCATGATCAGAGCCGGCTTGTCGGGATCGCTTTCAGCATGTATGCCCGGATGCATGATCGGCCTTTCGTGCGTCATGGTAAGGGATGATATACCATGGCCCGCGGAGCAAAACGGGAGGGATCGATATGAGCAATCGCAGCGAACGTACGGCCAAGGCCGCGGCGACCACGCGCCGGCGCATGTTGCAGGCGGCGCTCGCCACCGGTGGCACGGCGGCAGTCCTGGCGGCGACAAGCCAGCTTGGCGCACCCTATATAGGCAGTGCCAAGGCCGCGGGCACGACGTGGAAGGTGCAGACCTCCTGGCCCGGCGGCATCGGCTTGCAGATATTCAAGGACTGGTGCGCCACGATCGTTGAGAAGACCGGCGGCGAGCTGGCCTTCCAGGGCTTCGGCGCCAAGGACGTGGTCGGCGATTTCCAGCTCTTCGATGCGGTCAAGAACGGCGTGCTCGACGCCATGAACCCGTTCACCATCTATTGGGCCGGGCGCATGCCGGCATCGGTGTTCCTCACCTCATATCCGGCTGGCCTGCGCAACCCGCACGAATGGGATGTCTTCTACTACGGCCTCGGCGGGCTCGAGATCGCCCGCGAGCTGTTCGCCAAGCAGGGCATGTACTATGTCGGCCCCATCCATCACGGCCCCAACATCATCCATTCGAAAGTGCCGATCCGCTCGCTGGAGGATTTCCGCGGCCGCA
>CAZKTK010000597.1:0-1770 GCA_964555535.1 uncultured Rhodospirillaceae bacterium | reverse complement strand
GGTGCTCCGGTCCTCGCGCTTCTCGGCGATGCGGGCGGCCTTGCCCGTGCGTCCGCGCAGGTAATAGAGCTTGGCGCGGCGCACGTCGCCGCGGCGCAGCACCTCTATTTTTTCCACCAGCGGAGAGTAGACCGGGAAGACGCGCTCGACGCCCTCGCCGTAAGAGATCTTGCGCACGGTGAAGTTCGAGTTCACGCCCTTGTTGGTGCGTGCGATGCACACGCCCTCGAAGGCCTGCAAACGGGACCGCGACCCCTCGACCACGCGTACGCTCACGCGCACCGTATCGCCAGGGGCGAATTCCGGCACGTCCTTGTTCTCGGTGAGCTTGCCAATCTGCTCTTGCTCGAGCTGTTCGATGATATTCATGATCGCCATCCAACCTGCTGTCGTGTTCGTCCGTTCAATCCTTGCCCGGCTCGGGCTTGCGTCTTTGCCAAAGGTCCGGCCGGCGCTCGCGCGTCGCCTGTTCCCGCATCTCTTGGCGCCACGCCGCGATGCGCGCATGATCGCCGGACAAGAGGACCTCGGGCACCTCTCGCCCCTCCCACGCACGCGGTCGCGTATAGTGCGGGTACTCAAGCAGACCCGCTTCGAAACTCTCCTCTTCCAGCCCAGCCTCGTCGCCGATAGCGCCCGGCAGCAGCCGCACGCAGGCATCGATTAGGGCCATCGCCGCCACTTCGCCGCCCGAAAGCACGAAGTCGCCGAGGCTGACCTCTTCAAGCGCGCGCGCCTCGATCACACGCTCGTCCACGCCCTCGAAACGGCCGCACACCGCAACGATTCCCCGCGCGGCGGCGAGGGAGCGGATACGGGCCTGTGTCAAAGGCGCGCCGCGCGCACTGAGATACAGACGCGCTACGCCGTCCGTTTCCGAGCCCATGGCGCCGATCGCAGCGTCTATGGCTGCGGCCAGTACGTCCGGGCGCATAACCATGCCCGGGCCGCCGCCGAACGGGGTATCGTCAACGGAGCGGTGTTTATCGCTCGCAAAATCGCGAATGTCCACCGTTTCCAGCATCCAAAGCCGCCTCTCCAGCGCCCGGCCCGTTATGCCGTGTGCGAGGGCCCCCGGAAACATGCGCGGATAGAGGGTGAGGACGCTTGCGCGCCAGGGGGCCGGGGCACTCATTCCGTCGGCTCGGGCGGGACCACGACCAGGCGTCCGCCGGCCATGTCGATCTCGGGCACGGCCGCGCGCGTGAAAGGGATCATGATATCGATGCCGTCGATCTCGATGACGTCGCCGGCCCCGAAATCGTGGATGGCCTTGACCCGTCCGAGGCGCTGGCCGTCCACCGTCTCGCAGGCGAGCCCGATCAGGTCGGCGTGGTAGAACTCCCCGGCCTCGGGCTCGGGCAGGGCGGCACGATCGATATAGAGCTTGGTGCCGCGCATGGCTGCCGCCGCATCGCGGTCGCCGACGCCATCGATACGGGCGACGACGAGGCGCGGGCGCACTTCCGTCACCCGCAGGGCGAGAGGGCTGCCGGACTCATCGCTGAGACCGACGAAATCGTTCAGCGCGGCGGGGTCGTCGGTGAAGCTTTTCACGCGCACCGCGCCGCGGACGCCATGGGCGCCGGCAATGACTCCGACGCAAACCCGGCGCTCGGCCACCCTATTCCTTGTCGGCCTCTTCGGCCGGGGCCTCCTCGGCGGGGGCTTCCTCCTCGGCCGGTGCCGCAGCCGCCTCGGCGGCCGCCTTGGCCGCTTCCTCGGCTTCCTTCAGACGCTCCTGGGCCTTGGCCTTGGGCTTCGCCTTTT
>CAZKTK010000596.1:0-1776 GCA_964555535.1 uncultured Rhodospirillaceae bacterium | reverse complement strand
CCACGCCGCCGCAGCCGTAATGCCCCACCACCATGATGTGCTTCACCTTCAGCACCTCGACCGCGAACTGCAGCACGGAGAGATAATTGGCGTCCTGCGGCGGCGCCAGGTTGGCGACATTGCGGTGCACGAACAACTCGCCAGGGTCGAGGCCGACGATTTCATTGGCGGGGACCCGGCTGTCGGCGCAGCCGATCCACAGATATTCCGGCGCCTGCTGGTCTTCCAGCCGTTTGAAGAAGCCGCTGTCCGCCGCGACCTTGCCCTCGGCCCAGGCGCGGTTGTTGGCTTTCAATTGCGTCAACATGGGTCTTTGTCCGCGACCTGTGTTCTTAATCGTAGAGCGCCGCGCAGCGAACCTCGAGGCTCCAGCGATCGGGCGCGTCTTCCGGGACGGTCGTGTCCTCGAAGGCGCTGTGGAAGCTGAACGTGCAAGGTGCGTCAGGGCCAACCACGTCTGCCTTGCCGCCGTTCGAACGCGCCAGCTCGCCCGCGGAAGCCCATTGCTTGATCAGCAAGGCCTCGTCGCGGGTCAGGCCCGGATAGGTGTACCATTGGTGGGTGTCAGAATGCTTGGCAAAGTAATTCTCTCCGACCCGGTCGCTGTAGTGGATCTCGAAAACCACCAGGTCCTCAGGCCGCACGCTGGCCGCATCGCAGAGCGCCATCGGGTCCGTGGCCACGGGCTCATGGGCGATGTTGCGCCAGACGTTGATGATCGCGAACCGCCCGCTCTCGATGGCCTGCGCCACGGCGGCTTCGTCGAGCAGCGTATCGCCCTCCGAGAGATACTTGCGCAGGGTGTCGTTGGCGGTCGGCGGCTTTGTCAGGTCTTGCAGCCGCTGGGGCGCGCTTGTCAGGGTGTAGTCGCCGTGCACCACGTGCGCCGGGCCCTGTACCTGCTGGCCGCCGGTGATACGGCGCTTGCTTTGCTTGCCGACGGCCGAGCGCACATTGTGGTCGAAGGCCACGACGATGTTGGCACCGCTTGCGTCTCGCACCAGGTCGGCGCATTGCGGGTAATAGCCGCGCACCACCTGGTCGAGATCGAAGAAGTTTATGTCGGGGTCCGCCAAGGGCTGCGTCGCCATCTCGAAACCGTTCGCGGCGAGCGTGCAGCGGTCTGCGTCACTCCGCTGCCTGGCATCGTGGATCGGCATTTGTTGCGCTTCGAGATCGACGCCCAGCCAGTCGGCATCGCTGCCGTCCTTGTCCCGGCGCGTGAGAACCTTGCCGTTACGAAAGAGAGACGGCTCGGAGGACGCGGCCATGTAACTGAACGAGCCCAGCATGGCGGCATCGGTCTCTGCGTTCGTTGCGGTAGTCATGGCCATTTCTCCCTCTCGCTCAGGCGGGGCGCATGTGAGTTGCAGGCCGTTCCGGACACTAAGCTAAACCGCGGCGACCATACAGAGGGAGCATGGCGGGCTGCAAGATGGCAAAAAAAGAAGCCCGGATTTCCGGGGCTTCCTCGGTTTGGATTTCCGGATTATTCGCCGGTTGCTGCCGCGACGGCCTGGAAACCGGCCTGATAGGCATCGATGATGAGCTGCTGCACGTCGGCTTCGGGCATGCCGACGGCATCGAAGCTCGAGACCCAGTTTATGGTCGAGCCGCTTCCCGCACTGCTCACGCTGATGGTGGCGGTATAGTTGGCGATCGGGAAGACGCCATCGACGACGCTGTAGGTGATCGACTTGTCGGCCCAGGAATATGCGTCCAGGGTCTCCAGCGCCCAGCCGCCGTCCGGCGTCACGATGCGGCGGTAGAACACGC
>CAZKTK010000595.1:0-1777 GCA_964555535.1 uncultured Rhodospirillaceae bacterium | reverse complement strand
ACGGGGCAATCTCCTGCCTAGTGTAGTGCACCATTCCCAAAACATTATAGGCACTGGCATCGTTCGGGTTCAGCTTCGTGCAGCGCCGCGCGGCATCAAGGGCCCGGTCGAGAGGGTCGGGCCGCGGATTGTAGTTGAAGCGAAACTCATCGAGATATAGCCACGCCAGAACCCACCAGGCGCCGGCATCGTCCGCGTTCTTCTCCACGGCCCGCTCCGCGCAATCGCGGATCACGGCATGCTCGTCAGGCGACAGACGGTCATAATAAGACGCAAGCCGCAGCTGGCAGTCGTACGATTCCAGGTCGGCCGGCGGTTTTCGCGCCGCCTCGGCAATACCGGCGCGCAGCACGATACCTTGGAAATCCGCGATGACGGCGGCGATGCGGCTGGCGATGTCATCCTGAACATCGAACACCTCTACCGCCGACAAGTCGCGATCATAGGTCTCGCCCCAAATGTGTGCCCCGTCACGCGCGTCCGTCAGGTCAACGTTGACGCGCAGACGTTCTCCTGACCGACGTACGCCGCCGTCGACCACGTAGCGTGCGCCCAACTCCTCGTGAATGGCCCTCAGATCGATGGTATCCGCCTTGTAGCGCGCGGTGGAATCGCGCGCGATCACCTTGAAGGTGCGGAAGCGGGACAGCCGATTGATCAAGTCCTCGGTCAGGCCTGTGCTGAAATAGTTATAGGCCGCATCGTCGCTTTCGTTGTCGAAAGGAAGCACGGCGATGGCCGGCCCGCCGGGCAACGCCAGGACGGAATCGGCCGTTCCGGGCTCCTCGGAATCCGACGGCGCCACGACGTACCAAGCCGAGACGCCGATCAGAAGCCCAAGCCCTGCGACCGCGGAAGCGATCCACAGCCGCTGGCGAGGCGCAGTCCCCTGTGGGACGGCCTCATCGCGCGTGACCCGAAAGGCGCGCACCGGCTTGGCGATGTTCTTGACCTCGTGCGTCCCCGCTTCCGCGAAGGCGGCGGACACCTTGCCCTCGGCGTAGCGGTGGGCATCGTCGGAGAGCATGATTCCGCCTGCATCGGCGAGCCCTTCGAGGCGCGCGGCGACATTGACGCCATCGCCGTAGACCGTGCCGTCATCGGCCACGAAGATGTCGCCGAAGTTGACGCCAATGCGAAAATACATTTGCCGATGCTCGGGCAGCGCTGCGTTGCGCTCGGCAAGGGCGTCTTGTATCCGGACCGCCGCTTCGACGGCCTCGACGACGCTCTCGAAGATAGCAAGCACACTGTCGCCGGCGGTATCCACCACGCGCCCGTCATGCGCCGTAACGCGCTCGGCGAAGACGCCGCGACACGCCGTAAGAGCGCGCACCGTGGCGCGCTCGTCGTCCGCCATCAGACGGCTATAGCCCGCCACGTCGGCAGCGAGTATCGCAGCGACGCGTCTCTTGCCCTCGTCAGCAGCCATGCCGGCCCCCTAACGGGGTAAGGATAGGCGCTCTGGCCCAGGTTGCAAACCCGGAGTCCTAATACGTAACCACGCTCCGGATGCTTTCGCCCGCATGCATCAGGTCGAAGGCGGTGTTGATGTCGTCCAGCGGCATGGTGTGGGTAATCAGGGGGTCGATCTCGATCTTGCCGTCCATGTACCAGTCGACGATGCGGGGCACTTGCGTGCGGCCCTTGGCGCCGCCGAAGGCGGTGCCGCGCCAGACGCGCCCGGTGACCAGCTGGAAAGGGCGGGTCTTGATCTCCTGGCCGGCGCCGGCGACGCCGATGATGATCGATTCGCCCCAGCCCTTGTGGGCGCATT
>CAZKTK010000594.1:0-1779 GCA_964555535.1 uncultured Rhodospirillaceae bacterium | reverse complement strand
CCCAGCCTCGGTTCGATGCGCCCGTCTTTGCGGGGCTCAGTCTTCGCTGTATCGGTAGCCGACGCCATACAGCGTCTCGATGTGGCCGAATTCCGTGTCGATGTCACGGAACTTCTTGCGCATGCGCTTGATGTGGCTGTCGATGGTGCGGTCGTCCACATAGACATTGTCGCCATAGGCCGCGTCCATGAGCTGGTCGCGGTTCTTGACGTGTCCGGGCCTGGTGGCAAGCGCCTGCAGGATGAGGAACTCTGTGACTGTCAGGGCCACGCTGTCGCCTTTCCAGGTACACAGGTGGCGGGCCGGGTCGAGCACCAGCTCGCCGCGGCTGAGCACGGTCTGCTCGGATTCCGCCTCGGTCTCGTCCTCGCCGCGGACCAGCTCGACACGCCGCAGCAGCGCCCGGATGCGCTCGATCAGCAAGCGCACGGAAAAGGGTTTGGTGATGTAATCGTCGGCCCCCAATTTGAGCCCCAGCAGCTCGTCGAGCTCATCATCCTTGGAGGTCAGGAAGATCACCGGCATGGCGGACTCGCGACGTAACCGCGTCAGCATCTCCAGACCGTCCATGCGCGGCATCTTGATGTCGAGAACGGCAAGATCGGCAGGCTCGTCCGCCAACCCCTTCAGCGCCTGCTCGCCGTCCGTATAGGTGCGAATGGCATAACCTTCGGCCTCGAGCGCAATGCCCACCGAGGTGAGAATGTTCTGGTCGTCGTCGACGATAGCGATTCGGGATGTCACGCCGTCTCCTCTCTCTTGCGAGGGGGTTGCCACGCCGCATCATATGGTTGCCGTTATGGTGCGATTCCAGAACCCGTACTAAGGATTTGCTGTAGATTGACGCCATGACGGAGCAAAACACGGAATTGACCCCGGCGGAACGGGCGCGGCACCTGGTGCGGGCGTGCGATCGCGGTGCCCTGGCAACCTTGGTGGATGGCGCCCCCCATGCCTCGCTGGTGTTGACGGCCTGCGATCAGAGCGGCGCGCCTTTGCTGCTGCTGTCGGATCTTGCTGAGCACACCCGCAACATCAAGGCCGACGGCCGGGTTTCACTGTTGTTCGAGAACACGGCGGGACTGGACGATCCTCTGACCGGCGCGCGGGTGACTCTGCAAGGCCATGCCGAGCTTTGCGACGAGGCGTCCGCGCGGGCGCGCTATCTGGCCCGTCATCCGGCCGCTGCAGGCTATGCCGACTTCGGCGATTTCAATTTCTACCGTGTCACCGTCGCGCGCGCCCACCTGGTGGCCGGCTTCGGGCTCATCGACTGGATCGATGGTGACGCCCTGCGCGCGGATGCACCGGCGCTGGTCGCGGCGGAGGCCGACATCGTTGCGCACATGAACGCGGACCATGCGGACGCCATCGCGCTCTATGCGGCCGAGCTGCTGGGGCAGGACGGCGAGGGTTGGACCATGACGGGCATCGATCCGCTCGGCATCGACCTGCGCGCCGGCGGCCGTATCGCGCGGCTAGACTTTTCCGCTCCGGTCGCGGACCCTGACGGCGCACGAGCCGCGTTGCGCAACTTGGCAGAGGCGGCAAGAGAGACACAAAGGCAGGCATCATGACGGCACTCGTCCAGCACTATCTCGAGCACGGGCCCAGCCTCGGCAACGGCGTGCTGTTGTCCGACAAGTCGGTGGTGGTCGGCCGTGCCACGTTGGACGAGGGCGTGGCGCTGTCGCCTTTCGCCGTCATTCGCGCCGACGGCCATACCATCACCATCGGCGAGCACACCCGCTATCTCGACCGCGCCACGGCGCATATCGC
>CAZKTK010000593.1:0-1798 GCA_964555535.1 uncultured Rhodospirillaceae bacterium | reverse complement strand
GGTGGCGTGCTCGCCGACGATATTGACCACGGGCGAGCGCGCCTTGCGGGCATTGTGCAGGTTGGCGATGGCGTTGCCGAGGCCGGGCCCGAGGTGCAGCAGGGTCGCCGCAGGCTTGCCGGCCATGCGCGCATAGCCGTCCGCCGCGCCCGCGACCACGCCTTCGGCCAGGCCGAGGACGCAGCGCATGTCTGCGATACGGTCCAGGGCGGCTACGAAATGCATTTCCGACGTGCCCGGATTGGTAAAGCAGACCTCCACGCCGCCCGCCAGCAGCGTGTGCACCAGTGCCTCGGCTCCGTTCATCACTTTCTCCTCGTATTGCGACCGCCGCGCACCGTATCCTGGCGGGGCACGAAATCAAGCAGCGACGGGGAACGACATGAAGATCGCGGTTGTGGGAGCGGGAGCCATGGGCGGCTCCTATGGCGGATTGCTGGCCAAGGCGGGCCACGAGGTGACGCTGATCGACACCTGGGAGGAGCATGTCGAGGCGATCAACGCCAAGGGCCTGCGCATCGACGGCGCCTTCGGCGAGCAGGTCATCCAGGTTCCCGCGCGCACTGCGCCCGAGCCCGGCCAGACCGCCGAGATGGTCATCGTCTTCACCGACGCCAACAACACCGAGGCCGGCGCCGAGACCGCCGCCGGACTGCTCGGCAATGACGGCTTCGCCATCACCTTCCAGAACGGCATCGGCAATGTGGAGACCCTGCAGCGGGTGATCGGCGCGGAACGGGTGCTCGCCGGCTCCAGCATGTGCAGCGCCGCGCGCCACGGCCCCGGCCATGTGGACCTCACCCACCACCGCTACACCTCGGTCGGCGAGATCGACGGCAGCGATTCCCCCCGCACCCGGGCGGTCATTGCGGCGCTCGAAAGCGCCGGCATGGAGGCCAAGCTGGTGCCCGACGTGATGGCCACGATCTGGGAGAAGTTCGTGGTCAATGCCGGCTTCAACGCCATCGCCGCCACCACGGGCCTGCGCACGGGCGAGATCAGCCACGTGCCCGAGACGGCCGCCTTCCAGCAAAAGGTGCTCGACGAAGTGATGGCGGTGGTGAACGGCAAGGGCATCACCCTGCCCAACCCTGACATCGCCAAGCAGATCCTGGTCGGCGCCGGCACGTCCTTCAACAAGCCCTCCATGCTCCAGCACGTGCTCGCCGGGCGCAAGACCGAGATCGATGCCATCAACGGCGCCCTGCTGCGCGAGGGCGAGGCACTCGGCGTGCCCACCCCCGCCAACGAAGCGCTGGTCGCCCTGCTCAAGGGCCGCGAGCTCGCCCGGATGCGCGCCGTCAACGAGCCGGATCTCGACTACGACGCCTGGGAGGCGCGCCTGAAGGCGGAAAAGGGGTAAGCGATGGACGACGCCCGCAGCAACCTCGACCTCGCCGCCATCCGCGCCGGGCTTGAAAACGAGCTTGCGGCACTGACCGCGGCAAGAGAGGCGTCGGAAGCCGCGCGCGACCCCGTCGCCCTCGACCAGCAGAGCGTCGGCCGGCTCTCACGCATGGACGCCATGCAGGTCCAGGCCATGGCCCACGCCGTGGAATCCCTGCGCCAGGGCCGCGACGCCCGCATCAAGGCCGCACTAAAAAGACTGGACGAGGGCGAGTACGGCTATTGCGTCGCCTGCGGCGAGGACATCCCGGCCAAGCGCCTGGAGCTCGATGCCGCCACGGCACGGTGCGTCGGGTGTAGTGGTTGAAGTGCGAATAGTGCAATGAGCTGACTAATTAGTCGCCCGTTAAGAACCCCGAAGTCGTTACCCGTGCGTAGCTTTTCGGGCTGA
>CAZKTK010000592.1:0-1801 GCA_964555535.1 uncultured Rhodospirillaceae bacterium | reverse complement strand
TCGGACTTGCGCCGCCGCCCAAAAAGCGTTGGTATGATGGTCTGGGGGAGCGTGGTATTGGCACGTTGCCGAAACAAGAGAGACTTCCGGCCCGTGGGGAACGGAGAAGGGGGCGACGAATGGCAGCGGAAAAATCGCAGAATGTTCAGGACGTATTCCTGAACTACGTACGCAAGAACAAGACACCACTGACGGTATTTCTGGTCAACGGAGTCAAGCTGCAAGGTGTGATCACCTGGTTCGATAATTTTTGTGTGCTGCTGCGGCGGGACGGAATCTCGCAGCTGGTCTACAAGCACGCCATTTCGACGGTGATGCCGGCAACGCCGATCCAGCTGTTCGAGGGCGACCGCAAGGACGAAATGGAGTGACGTGAGCAAGAGGCGCGGCAAGAGCGATACCGGCGAAGAAGGGGCGCTTGCCGCTGGCACGGCCTGGGTTCTCCACCCGGCACTGCCGCGGGGTCGCGATACGTCTGCGGCCCGAGACCTGGACGCACGTCTGGACGAAGCGGTCGGCCTGACCGGAGCCATCGGCCTGAAAGTGACCACGGCGGAAGTGGTACGGCTGCGCGCGCAACGGCCCGCAACCCTGTTCGGCGCCGGAAAAGTCGAGGCCGTGGCCGAAATGCTCGCCGTGGCCGAAGCCGGCAGACCGGAAGTCGTGGTGGTCGATGCGGCGCTGAGCCCGGTCCAGCAGCGCAATCTCGAAAAGGCCTGGCGCTGCAAGGTGCTGGACAGAACGGCCTTGATTCTCGAGATCTTCGGCGAGCGGGCAAGAACCCGCGAAGGCCGCTTGCAGGTCGAGCTGGCGGCTCTGTCCTATCAACGCAGTCGGCTGGTGCGGTCCTGGACCCATCTTGAACGTCAGCGCGGCGGCCTCGGTTTCGTCGGCGGTCCGGGCGAATCCCAGCTCGAGGCCGACCGCCGCCAGATCGACACGCGCATCACGAGGCTGAGGCGGGCACTCTCCGAGGTCGTTCGTACCCGCGAGCTGCACCGGGACGCGCGCCGCCGCGTGCCCTATCCGATCGTCGCCCTGGTGGGGTACACCAATGCCGGCAAATCGACCCTCTTCAACCGGCTGACGGGTGCCGGCGTCGTCGCCGAAGACCAGCTCTTCGCCACCCTGGATCCGACCATGCGGGCGGTGACCCTGCCGTCGGGCCGCACCGTCATCCTGTCGGACACGGTGGGCTTCGTCTCGGATCTCCCGACAGACCTGGTTGCATCCTTTCGTGCCACCCTCGAGGAAGCGGTCGAAGCGGATCTCTTGGTTCATGTGCGCGATGTGTCCCACAGCGACACCGAGGCCCAGCGTGAAGACGTGCGCGGCGTCCTGGCCGACCTTGGCATCGATGCGGACGACGACGACCACCTCATCGAAGCGCTCAACAAGATCGATCGCCTGGACGAGGACGCACGCGGCGCGGTCGAGGCTTCCGCGGCTTTGCATGACGATGCCGTCGCCGTCTCTGCACAAGATGGCAGCGGCTTGTCCACGCTTCTGGACAGGATCGATACGAAGCTGGGTGCGGCACGTCAGATCGTCGACCTGGACGTGCCGTTGGAGGAGGGGGCCGCGCTTGCCTGGCTCTACCAACATGCGGAGGTTCTGAACCGCCGCGACGGGGAATCCGTCCGTCATCTCCGCGTTGCGGCAGAGGCGGCGGATCTAGCCCGTTTCGCCCACCGCTTCGGCGATTGCGCCGCTATTAGCCCGCAACCAAGCGAAGCGACCCCTTCTGCCGCTTGACAGCGTGGGGTGCCCCCCATATATCCCGCCCACAGCCATTGGCAGT
>CAZKTK010000591.1:0-1805 GCA_964555535.1 uncultured Rhodospirillaceae bacterium | reverse complement strand
AACATCATCCATTCGAAAGTGCCGATCCGCTCGCTGGAGGATTTCCGCGGCCGCAAGATGCGCCTGCCCGGCGGCATGGTGGCCGAGATCTTCCAGGATATCGGTGCCAAGACGACCCTGATGCCGGGCTCCGACATCTTCCCGGCGCTGGAAAAAGGCACCATCGACGTGGCCGATTATGTTGGCCCGGCGGTCAATTACGCCCTCGGCTTCCATCAGGTCACGCGCTTCATCTCCATGGGTCCGCCAGGCTTCATGTCGCTCTATCAGCCGGTCGATCTCATGGACCTGACCGTCGGCGATCGCTCTTGGGCCGCCTTGTCGCCTGAGATGAAGCAGTTCGTCGAGATGGAGGTGCACGTCTATTCCGACCTTCATCACGCGGCAATCCAGAAGGCCGACCAGGAGGCCTGGGGCAAGTTCGCTGACGCCGGCACGCGCGTCACGCGGCTGTCCGAGCGCGATGTCGAGGCCTTCACCAAGGTTGCCATTCCGCGCTGGTTCAGCTGGGCCAACAAGGACGAGAGCGCGGCGCGGGTCTTCAAGATCCAGCTCGACTACATGATGTCCGGCAGTCTCGGTTACGTCACCCCGGACGCGGTGGCGGGCCAAGAGCTCAAGTGGAGCTAGGCGCGGATACTTAAACATGCCTGACCTGCAATTCGTTCTGCCGCACTGGCTGTACTGGGCGGGGCTGGTCCTCTTTCCGCTTGCCGCCATGGCGCTGGTCAAGTGGCAGGGGCGCAGCGGCCCGCTGACCCATGTCTCACTGCCGATCGGCTATCTGCTGCTGGTGACGGCCGGCTTCGTCGGCGCGCACCGTTTCTATGTGCGAGACTGGCGAGGGGTGTTGTTCCTGCCGCTACTGGCCACCATCATCTATGCCAATGGGGCGATACGCGATGCACGGGAGATGCGCTCCATTGCCGATTCCGATATCCAGGTCGCGGCCTACGACGTGGAATATGGCGAGCTGGACGTGGCTGACGGGCGGGAAGGGGCCGAGGAGGCCCTTGTCGCGGCCCATGCGGCCCTGGATGCGGCGAATGCCCGGTTGGCGACGGCCGAGGCGGGGATGCGTCTATGGTCCACGGTGGCGCTCTACGTGGCGATCGCCGTGGCTTTGGTTTTGCTGCTTGATGCGGTCCTGCTGCCGGGCATGGTACGCCGCTGTCGCGCAGCCGAGGGCGAAGTGGCACCTGCCGGCGACGTTGCCGGCGAGGCGCCGCCGCCGAAGTCGCACCGGGGAATGGCCGGTGTGCTGGAAGCCGTCACCCGGCTGTCGGGCGAGTTCGTGGCCTATTGGTCGGTGATCGCGGTCTTCGCCTACTACTATGAGGTCATCGCCCGCTACATTTTCAATTCGCCGACCAATTGGGTGCACGAAGGCATGTTCCTGATGTTCGGCATGCAATATCTGATGTCGGGCGCCTATGCCTACATGGCCGATTCCCATGTCCGTGTGGATGTCTTCTATGCCCGCCTGTCGGTGCGCAGAAAGGCGATCACCGATCTGCTGACCTCGGTCTTCTTCTTCATCTTCGCCGGTACCCTGTTGGTCACGGGCTGGACCTTCATGATGGATTCCTTCGAGGTTGGGGAAGTCTCGTTCACCGAGTGGGCGATCCAGTATTGGCCGGTCAAGATCACCATCGTCGTCGGCGCGGCGCTAATCCTGGTGCAGGGCATAGCCAAGATGCTGGCGGATTTTCAGATCGCCATGCGGGCCGAGGCCTGAGCCATGGGCCTGGAGATCCCCATTGGCTGGCTGACGCTGCTGATGTTCGGCAGCCTGCTGGTGCTGC
>CAZKTK010000590.1:0-1812 GCA_964555535.1 uncultured Rhodospirillaceae bacterium | reverse complement strand
GATCGGCTGGGTCTGCAGGCCGGTGCCGAAACAGGCGGTGGTGACGTTGCAGCCATCCTTGGTCGCCCGGCCGCCCCAGCCGCCCGGCAGCCAATCGTAAAACATGAAGATCGGCTTGTCCGCCTGGCGCGTATCGCGCCCGCCGGTGAGCAGATATTCGAGGTTGAAGGCGCAGGCGATGGCGCGCTCGGGCATGATTTCGGACCAGATCTCGTAGATCGAATTCATGATCTTCTCGAACGGCATCAGGAAGCCGGTCACCGCCACCGGCCAGCGCGCGTCGACGATCGAATTTTCCGGCGCGATCACCTGGATCGGGCGGTAGAAGCCGGAATTGAGCGGCAGGTCGGGGAAATATGTCTTCATGCCCGCGACCACGGCCGAGAAGGTGGCGCCGAAGGCCGAATTATAGAGCGTGCTGATGGTGCCGTGGCTGCCGGTGAAATCGTATATCACCTCGTCGCCCTTGATGGTGAGCTTGACGTGGATCGGAATAAGACCCTCTTCGAGGGCCGGATCGCGGTCGACGAGACCCTCCGCATCGTCATCCAGTTGTGCGACGCGCTGGCGGTGGCGGCGAAGAACCACATCGTGCACCGCGACATCAAGCCCGAGAACATTCTGGTCACCGGCGACGGCCGCCTGCACCTGCTGGATCTGGGCATCGCCAAGGACCTCGGCTCAGGCAGTACCCGCACGGGTGTCGGCATGGGCACCGTGGATTACATGGCGCCCGAGCAGCACTCCGATGCCGGCAAGGTCGACGCTCGGGCGGATATCTACGCGCTGGGGATGACCCTCTACGAGATGGTCGCCGGCTGTCTGCCTTGGGGTGACGGGGCGGATGTGTTGACGGTGCTGCAGAAGAAGACGGCTTCGGACATTCCGCCGCCGACGCAGTTCTATCCCCACATCCCGCCGCCCGTGGTGGCGGCGATCCGACAGGCTCTGGCGAACGAGCCCAGTGCGCGCACGCCCAGCGCCGCAGCACTGCGCGCCGCGGTGACCGCGCCAGCGCCCCAGGTCAGCGTCACCGCTGCCAAGCCGAGGCGCGTCCTGCAGGCAGCCCCCGAACGGACGCCCAAGCCCCGACCTGTCCCGAGCAGTCAGGATCCGGATGCCTTGCTCGAACAGGACCTCAAGGAATTTCGTCGCCGCAAGGGTCCGTCGCCGCTGTTTCTGGCTGCGGTCGCCGTCGTGGCGCTCGGGGTGGTGATCGGTGGAGTGGTGGTCCTCGACCTGCTCGAAGCTCGGGCTCCCGAGCCGCCGGAGACGACGGCACGTTCATCCGCTTCCGACGAAGCTCTGGGCCGTGAATTCTTAGAAGGCCTCTCGGGCAACCCGGACGCCGGCGAAGGTGCCAAGGCCAAAGACAAAGAGGGTGCCGTTGGCAAGAAGGAAGCCAAGCTCAAGAAGGCCAAGGGCGCCAAGGTTGCCATCAACAGGTCGCAGCTGGACAAGGATGTTCAAGAGAGCACTGGTCTGATAGCTGACCTCAATCAGATGTCCGACAACAGTATCTTCGGTACCGGCGGCCTGGATTCTTCCGTCGCGAATGCGACCGGAGGCCTCATCGGTTCACAGTATGGCGACCAACACGGCTCGGGCGGCCTCGGTTCTCGCGGCTCGGGCTACGGCGGTGGCGGCACAGCGGGAGGCCTCGGCGGCCTCGGCACCCGCGGTACCGGGTCTGGCGGCTCTGGCTACGGTCGGGGCGGTGGTTTCTACGGCAAGAAGGGTGGCGGTGCCCCGGGCGTGAGAGGTGGTCGACCCATCATCATGGGCGCTCTCGACAAGTCGCTCATCGACCGG
>CAZKTK010000589.1:0-1816 GCA_964555535.1 uncultured Rhodospirillaceae bacterium | reverse complement strand
GAGATCATCAATCGCGGCGGCGAGAAGGTCAGCCCGCGCGAGGTCGACGACGTGCTGATGGACCACGAGGCGGTGGCGCAGGTGGTGACATTCGCCATGCCCCACGACAAGCTTGGCGAGGAGGTCGCCGCGGCGATCGTCCTCCGTGAGGGTGCGGAGGCCGACGAACGCGCCTTGCGCGATTTTGCCGCCAAGCGCCTGGCCGACTTCAAGGTGCCGCGCAAGGTCGTCTTCCTCGACGAAATCCCCAAAGGCGCCACCGGCAAGCTACAGCGCATCGGCCTGGCCGAGAAGTTGGGGCTCTAGGGTGAAAATCTGCGTCTACGGCGCGGGCGCCATCGGCGGCTATGTGGCAGCCCGGCTCTCTCGGGCCGGAGAAGCTGTCACGGTCATCGCCCGCGGCGCCAAGCTCGAGGCGATGTCGCAAAACGGATTGCGGCTGATCTCTGACGCCAATGGCGAGGATTTCACGGCACACCCGGACGTGACGGAGCAGCCTTCTGACGCCGGACCGCAGGATGTGGTGATCCTGGCCATGAAGGCGCATTCCCTGCCGGGGGTGGCCGAGCGCCTGGCCCCATTGCTCGGTCCCGACACCGTGGTGGTGCCGGCGGTCAACGGCGTGCCGTGGTGGTATTTTCACAAGCTTGCCGGCCCCTGGGCCGAGAAGCAGATCGAAACGGTCGATCCCGGCGGTGTATTGTGGCGAAAGATCGGGCCGGAGCGGGTGATCGGCTGCGTCGTCTACCCGGCGGCCGAAGTGGTCGAGCCCGGTGTCGTCCGCCATCTGGCGCTCGATCGCATGCCTCTCGGCGAGCCCGACGGCTCGCGCTCCGAGCGCGCACTGGCTTTGAGCAAGGCGATGGTCGGCGCCGGCTTCAAGTCGCCGGTGCGCCCGCGTATTCGCGATGACATCTGGATCAAGCTCTGGGGCAATGTCGCGTTCAACCCGATCAGTATGCTAACCGGTGCGACACTCGTCGAAATTGCTGCGGACGAGGTGCTGCGCGGCGTCGTGCGGTCCATGATGGTGGAGGCCAAGACGGTGGCCGAGACCCTGGGTGTCAGTTTCCCCATTGATGTGGACCGGCGCATCGACGGTGCGGCCGATGTGGGTGAGCACAAGACCTCCACCTTGCAGGATTTCGAGGCCGGGCAGGCGGTTGAATTGCCGGCGCTGGTCGAAGCCGTGGCGGAGCTTGGCCGCATGGTTGATGTGCCGACACCGACCATCGATATGATCGCGGCACTTGCCCGAAAGCGCGCGATGACCGCGGAGGTCTGGCCGTCATAGGTGCGGTTCGCGGCGGCCCGTGCGGCGGTTGACGAAATCGACGAATGCATCCGCCGGCAGCGGGGGGCTGATCAACAGGCCCTGGATTTGGTCGCAGCCGAGATCGCTCAGCATGTTGGCCTGGGCTTGGGCTTCCACGCCCTCGGCCAGCACTTTCATGCCCAGGCTGTGGCCGAGCTGGATGATGGCGTGGGCGATGGCGCCGTCTAGCGGATTGTTGGTGATGTCCGCAACGAAGGAGCGGTCGATCTTGAGCTTTCCGACGGGCAGTCTTTTCAGATAGTTGAGAGACGAATAGCCTGTTCCGAAATCGTCGATCGACAGCTCAACGCCGAGCTCGACCAGGCTGGTGAGGGTTTCCGCGGCAAGCGCGGAATCCGGCATCAAGGCGCTTTCGGTGATCTCCAGGCCGAGCAGGCGCGGTGGCACGCCGGCTTCGACCAGGGTATCGCGCACCTTGTCGACCAGCGCGTGGTCCTGGAACTGGGCCGGCGAGACATTGACCCAGACCGGCACCGTCAG
>CAZKTK010000588.1:0-1818 GCA_964555535.1 uncultured Rhodospirillaceae bacterium | reverse complement strand
AGTAAATGGGATTTTCCGACCGAGGCCGAAACAAGCCTGTCGAGCAGTTCATCGGGATAATCGATCTGGACGTCGATCAGGGGCAAATCCGCCTCAATGGCGTGGGTCTCTTCCAGCCAGGCGATCGCCACGTCTTCGCCGCCGATGGCATCGAGCAGCCCGTTCTCTTTCGCCATGGCCCCGGTATAGATGCGCCCGTCGGCGAGGCGAACCGCCTCCAGCGCGGTCATGTCGCGGCGCTCGGCGACCATGGCGACGAACATGGCGTGGATATCGTCGATGACCTCGCGCGTCGCCGCGCGGGCCTCGGGGCTCAAGCGCGAAAGCGGGTTCGGTTGCGCTTTCAACGGCGCGCTGGTGATGGAATCGTTCTCGATCCCCAGCTTTTCCATCAAGCCGACGAAATTGGTGGCCTCCAGCACCACACCGATGGAGCCGGTGATGGTGCTCTCACGGGCGACGATAAAGTCGGCGGCAAGCGCCGTCATATAGCCGCCCGAGGCCGCCACCTGGTTCATCACGGCAACCACGGGCTTGGCCTCGCCGACCCTCAACAGACCGCGATAAAGCGCCTCGGAGCCGAACGTCGTGCCGCCGGGGCTGTCGATATGGACCAGCACCGCGGCGACCGAGGGATCATCGGCCAAGGCTTCGATGGCGGCGTCCCGGTAGGGGTCGGCGAAGATGATGTCGTCGACCCAGAGCACGGCGATATGCTTGCTTCCCGGCAGGGTCGGGACACGCGCGAAGGCGACCGCGGCGACAGCCAGCAACGAGACCAACGCCAGCAGCCGCCACATGGCCAGACGGCGCTTCAGGCGCCGCCTGTCGATCAGGGCATCGCTATCGAACGCCATCTTGCCCGCCCCGCGCCGGCGGCGCGGGCCAGCAGCAGGGCTGTCTAGGCGCTAGCGTCCTTCTCAGCCGCATCATCTGCCGCGTCCTCCGCCGCAACGGCCTCTTCGGCCTCGGCAGCCGGCTCAGCCTCGCCGGCATCGTCGTCGCCGTCGGCCTCGGCCTTGGCCTTGATCGCCGCGCCCAGGATATCACCGAGGCTCGCACCGCTGTCGGACGAGCCATACTCGGCCATCGCCGCTTTCTCCTCGGCGATCTCGAGCGCCTTCACCGACATCGTCAGGCGGCGATTGGGCCCATCCATCTGGGTGATCTTGGCATCGATCTTGTCGCCGACCGCAAAGCGCTCGGGGCGCTGGTCGCCGCGGTCGCGGGCCAGGTCCGCCTTGCGAATGAAGCCGACAGCGCCATCGTTCACGGTAACCTCGAGGCCCGCATCGAGCACTGCCGAGATCACGCCGGTGACCACGAAGCCCTTCTTGAGCTCGGCGGTCGCCGAAGCGAACGGATCGGCTTCGAGCTGCTTGACGCCGAGGCTGATGCGCTCTTTCTCGACATTGACGTCGAGGACCTTCGCCTTGACGGTGTCACCCTTCTTGTAATTCTTGAGCGCTTCCTCGCCCGACAGGTTCCAGTCGAGATCGCTGAGATGGACCAGGCCGTCGATCTCGCCCGGCAGGCCGACGAACAGGCCGAACTCGGTGATGTTCTTGACTTCGCCCTCGATGATCGAGCCGGTCGGGTGCAGATCCGCAAGCGCATCCCAGGGATTGCCCACGCACTGCTTGAGGCCGAGAGAGATGCGGCGCTTGTTCGGATCCACGTCCAGCACCATCACTTCGACTTCCTGGCTGGTCGAGATGATCTTGCCGGGATGCACGTTCTTCTTGGTCCAGCTCATCTCGGAGACGTGCACCAGACCCTCGACGCCCGGCTCCAGCTCCACGAAAGCGCCATAGTCGG
>CAZKTK010000587.1:0-1829 GCA_964555535.1 uncultured Rhodospirillaceae bacterium | reverse complement strand
AAGCCCTTGCCGGCCTCGCCGGCCCGGGCCGCCTCGATGGTGGCGTTCAGGGCCAGCAGGTTGGTCTGGGATGCGATGTCATTGATCAGACCCACAACATCGCCGATCTTTTGCGCCGCCTCGTTCAGGCCGGCCATTGTCTTATTGGTATTTTCGGCCTGCGCCACGGCTTCCGATGTGATTTGGGCTGATTCCGTTACCTGACGGGTGATTTCAACAATCGAGGCGGACATTTCCTCCGACGCCGTGGCGACCGTCTGCACATTGACGCTGGCCTGCTCGGATGCGGCGGCCACGGTGGTCGCCTGCTGTACCGTCTGATTGGCGGTTTCCGACATTGTCTTGGCGGTTGTGTCCATCTCGTTGGCGGCGGCCGATACGGCGCGCAGCACATCGCCGACCGCGGTATCGAAATCCGCGGCTAGTTGTTCAACCTTGCGGGCACGTTCCTCGCGCGCGGCGCGCTCCCGTTCCTGCTCCGCCGCCATTTCGTCGTTGCGGATCATATTGTCCTTGAAGACCTGTACCGACCGCGCCATCTCACCGACCTCGTCGCCGCGGTCGACGCCAATGATTTCTGTCGCCTTGTCGCCATTCGCCAGGGCATTCATGACTTCCGTCAGGCCGCCAACGGCGCCCAGAATGTCCCGGGTAACCATGAACAGCAGGCCGCAACCGAGGCTCAGCAATACAAGAGAGATGGCGACAAACATGATGACGCCGTTGCGTGCCGCGCTTTCCAACTGTGCGGCCATGCTGCCCAGATCAGCCGCGATACGGTCCTCGACCTGCTTCATTAGCTCGATCTTTTTGGTGATTTCGCCGTACCAATAGCCGCCTTCAACGCCTCCGGTATTGCCGGTCTGGGGTGAATCGATGGCGATCCGGCGCATACGGTTGACCTCGGCCACGGCGGGACCGGACACCGTTTTCTTATGGAATTGCCATTGCGCCGGGTCGGCGAACAGACGGAAGCTTTTGAAGTATGTCTCCTGCAGGGCAATCAGCGCGACGAAGCGGTTATGGATTCTTGGCTGGAACTGTCCGGCGCCGAAACCGCCCGCGCCCATGGCCCGTTCCAGTCCGGCCTGTTCCTTTGCCAGCAGATAGGCGACATAACCGTTGATCGCCTTGCTCACCCCATCATCGGTGCTGTTGCGCAGCATTTGATCGATCACGCGCAACAGTTCGGCGATGGTGCGGCTGTAATATTCCGCCATGCCGGAAACCGTCGTCTTCCGGCCGTCCACCTGTTCACGCATCTGGCGCAGCTTTTGAATTTGATCCAAGGCCGCCTTCGCCTGTGCCGCCAGGTGACTGTCGAAGGCTGAAAATTCAAAGGATTTGTAGCTCGCCTCGAACAACGCCCGTTTGTCATTGGTGTCGTTTCGTTGGCCCGGCAGCGTTTGCGCGAACTTCTTGCCCTTGCTGGCAATGAAGCCGGCCGATTGTCCGCGTTCCTTTTGCATCTCGTGAACCAAGGCGCTAACCGTGGGGGCAAAGTCCGCCAGCATGCGCACCCGGCTCAGGTCCGTCATCTGCTGATAGCGGTCCAGGACCGCCAGACCGGAATATCCTACCAGTCCAATGACAGGCAACAGGACAGCAAGCGTCAGTTTCCTGCCAATCCGTTGTCTGCTCAAAAATTGAAATTTCATGGTACTTCTCCCAGGTCTTCCGCAACGCAACAAGATGCCTTCGTGGGCAATTGGGAAAAATTCTGTCATGAAAGTACTAATTAAGTATTATAACGTTTTAGATAATATTGGCAGATCAGATTAGACGAACTGTTTGCGCATCCGAAATTACATCGAAATATCGTGGATTAT
>CAZKTK010000586.1:0-1830 GCA_964555535.1 uncultured Rhodospirillaceae bacterium | reverse complement strand
CACCGTGGCCTGCCAGATGGCGCCCGCCGTGTTCGACCAGGTGCGCCTCGACATCACTGCCGCGGACGACAGCGTGGGCCTGCGCGCGTCGGGCTCGGTGGTCGCGTTCGAAGGCTATCTCAAGCTTTATTCCGAAGGCCGCGACGACCCGGCCGAGGACGACGACGAGGGGCGCCGCCTGCCCAATGTCGACAAGGGCGACGCCCTCGGCCTGACGGACGCCAAGCCCGACCAGCACTTCACCGAGCCGCCGCCCCGCTATACCGAGGCCTCGCTGGTCAAGCGCATGGAGGAGCTTGGCATCGGCCGGCCCTCGACCTATGCCAGCATCATCTCCGTGCTGCAGGACCGCGACTACGTGACCCTGGAGAAGAAGCGCTTCCAGCCTGAGGACCGCGGCCGCCTGGTCACCGCCTTCCTGGAAAGCTTTTTCCAGCAATATGTCGAATACGACTTCACGGCCCGCCTCGAGAACCAGCTTGACCAGATCTCCAATGGCGAACTCGACTGGAAAGGCGTGCTCAGCGAGTTCTGGGGCGCTTTCTCCATGGCGGTCGACGAGATCAGCGACCTGCGCGTACGCGAGATCCTCGACACCCTGAACCAGGTGCTCGGGCCGCACATCTTTCCCGAGAATGGCGACGGTAGCGATCCCCGCGTCTGCCCGCGCTGCAGCGAGGGCCAGCTCAGCCTCAAGCTCGGCAAGTTCGGCGCCTTCATCGGCTGCTCCGCCTATCCGGAATGCCGCTTCACGCGCCCGCTGGTCAGCGCCAATGGCGAGAATGGCGCCGAGGATGCCCTGGCCGAGGGGCCGAAGGTGCTCGGCAACGATAAGGACGGCACCGAAATCACCCTGCGCAAGGGGCCCTACGGTCTCTACGTGCAACGCGGCGAGGCGGCGGACGGCGAGAAGCCCAAGCGTTCGTCGCTGCCGAAGGGCACGGGCCCGGACGATGTGGACCTCGATGTGGCGCTCGGCCTGCTCGCCCTGCCCCGCGAAATCGGCGCCCACCCGGAAAGCGGCGAGATGATCAGCGCTGGCATCGGCCGCTATGGGCCATACGTCAAACACGGCAAGACCTTCAAGTCGCTCAAGGCGGACGACGATGTGCTGACCGTCGGCATCAACCGTGCCGTGGCCCTGCTCGCCGAACCCTCGCGGGGGCGCGGCGGCGCAACCCCGCTCAAGGTGCTCGGTAAGCACCCGGACGACGACGGCGACGTGGCGCTGTTCAGCGGCCGCTACGGCCCCTACGTCAAGCACGGCAAGATCAACGCCACCTTGCCCAAGAGCGAGGATCCGGAGACGGTTACGCTTGAGACGGCGCTTACGCTGATTGCCGAGAAGGCCGCGAAGGGCAAGACCAAGCGCGCGCCTGCCAAACGCAAGACGAAGGCAAAGGCGAAGCCGAAGACCAAGGCGAAGGCCAAACCCAAGGCCAAGCGCGCCAGTAGTGGCAAGTAGCAAGAAGGGCGGCCTTCCCACCCGGGCGCAGATCCTCGAGTTCATCGAGGGCGCGGACGGCAAGGTTGGCAAGCGCGAGATCGCGCGCGCCTTCGGCGTTTCCGGCCCGGACCGCGTGGCGCTCAAGACGCTCTTGCGCGAGATGGCCGACGAAGGCCTCATCGCCGGCAACCGCCGCAGGCTCGGCAAGCCCGGCGAGCTGCCCTCCGTGGTTGTGGCCGAAGTCCATGCTATCGACGATGACGGCATGCCCACGGCCCGCCCCGCGACCTGGGAGGAAGAGGCCCCGCCGCCCCGCATCACCATCGCCGAGAGCCGCAGCCGCCAGGCCGCACCGGGTATCGGCGACCGCGTGCTAGTCAAGC
>CAZKTK010000585.1:0-1846 GCA_964555535.1 uncultured Rhodospirillaceae bacterium | reverse complement strand
TCGGCACCAAGCGCCAGGCGCAGGAGCCCGTATCGTCGGCGGCAAAGCGCTGCGGCCAGTATTTCGTCAACCACCGCTGGCTCGGCGGCATGCTGACGAATTGGCGCACGGTCTCCAATTCGATCGGTCGCTTGCGCACCCTCGATCAGCAGCTCGACGAGCAGGACAGCGGCCTGACCAAGAAAGAACTCCTCAACCTCAACCGCGAGCGCGACCGGCTGGAGCGTACCCTCGGCGGTATTCGCGAGATGGGCGGCTTGCCCGATGTCCTGTTCATCATCGATACGAACAAGGAAGAGATCGCCAAGCATGAGGCCACCAAGCTCGGCATCCCCGTGATTGCCGTGGTGGACAGCAACAGCGATCCCGAGGGCATCACCTATCCGATTCCCGGAAACGACGATGCCACGCGTGCCATCAACCTCTATTGCGACTTGGTTGCACAGGCGGTTCTCGGCGGCTTGCAGGCTGAGGTCGCGGCCCAGGGCAGCGATGTCGGTGCCAGCGAGGAAGGCTTGGTCGAGGAACTGCCGGCCGCAGAAGAGGTGGCGAAGACCGAGGATAAGACCGAAGCGCAGCCCGATACCAAGCCAGAAGAAACACCCAAAGCGGATGCGCCGGCTGCTGAAACTGGCGGCGATAGCGGCGCGGACAAAGGAGAGTAAGAAAAATGGCGCAAATTTCAGCGTCCATGGTCAAACAGCTCCGCGACAAGACTGGCGCGGGCATGATGGATTGTAAGAAGGCGCTCAACGAAACCGGCGCCGACTTGGAGGCGGCGGTCGATTGGCTGCGGACCAAAGGTCTCGCAGCAGCAGCCAACAAGGCCGGTCGTGTTGCGGCCGAAGGCTTGGTCGGCGTGGCCGTGAGTGGCACTGCCGGCGCCGCCGTCGAGGTCAATTCCGAGACCGATTTCGTGGCCCGCAACACGGATTTCCAGGGCTTTGTCTCAGCCACGACCGCGGCGGCGCTGGAAGTTGGCGGCGACATGGACAAACTCGGTGAGAGCGATGTCGCAAAGAGCCTGACCGACCTGATCGGTACCATCGGTGAGAATCTGGTGTTGCGCCGCAGTGCCGGGCTGGCGGTGGGGCAGGGCGTGGTCGTCAGTTACATGCATAACAGCATCGTGCCCAACCTCGGCAAGATTGGTGTCCTGGTGGCGCTTGAGTCGGAGGCGGACCAAGCCGCACTCGAGGCGCTGGGCAAGCAGCTTGCCATGCATGTTGCAGCGGCGCGGCCGGAAGCCTTGACCAGAGACGACCTCGACCCCGCGAAGGTCGAGCGCGAGCGCGCATTGCTCATCGAGCAGGCAAAGGAATCGGGGCAACCCGAGCATGTCGTCGAAAAGATGGTCGAGGGCCGCTTGCGCAAGAACTATTACGGCGAAGTCGTGCTCGAAGAGCAGACCTTTGTCATCGACGGCAAGACCAAGGTTGCCGATGCGGTGGCTGCTGCCGCCAAGGATGCCGGTTCTCCGATAGCCATCGCCGGTTTCGTCCGTTTCGAGCTCGGTGAGGGCATCGAGAAGCGCGATGACGACTTTGCCGCCGAGGTGGCTGCCCAGGCCGGGGTCTAAAGTCGGCCCTGCCATCCGTGCTGCCATCGCGTATACTGCGACACCAGGGCGCGGACGACTGTGAGCCGCGCCCAGTGACGATTGGGACAATGGGGGCGGACGGTGGCGTCTGAGCAAGCAGGGCTGGCCCAAGCAGGGGCGTTGCAGCACGACGCGAAGTACGGACGGGTGCTCCTCAAGCTGTCCGGCGAGGCGCTGATGGGCGATCAGCCTTATGGCCTCGATTCGACCGCCGTGCAGCAAATTGCCGATGATATCTTCGCCGTG
>CAZKTK010000584.1:0-1849 GCA_964555535.1 uncultured Rhodospirillaceae bacterium | reverse complement strand
TCGCGGTCGCGCCCGTCAAGGTCATCAGCGGCGGCGCTGAGATCGCCTCCCTGGCGCACGGCCTGCAACAGGACATCGTCGACGGCCTGACCAAGCAGACCGCCATCGACGTGGTTGGCAACGGCGGTGCGGCGGCCGACTTCCGTCTCGAAGGCAGCGTGCGTGCCGCGGGCGAGCGTCTGCGCTTGTCATTCTCGCTGGCCGAAGGCGCAGGCGGCAGCCAGGTTTGGTCCGACCGCTACGACCGCCACCTCGACGACATCTTCGATCTCGAGGACGAAATCTCCATGAGCGTCGCCGCCGCGGTGCGCATCCGCATCAAGGCAAAGGCGTTCGAGAAGTTGCGCGACACGGCCAATGATGCGCTCTCCGTACCGCAGCTGCTGTCGAAAGCCGCCGGCTACTTCGTCAACGCATACGGCCACAATGAGGAAGCAGCGGAGACGCTGGAAGCGGCGATCAAGCGCTAGCCGGACAATGCCATGGCCAGGGCGATGATGGTCTTTTGCCGCTATCGCATGTTCGAGTTCTCCGTGCTCGACATGCCGGCGGAGGTGAAGGAGGAATTGTCTTCCGGCATCACGGCCGCCTTGTCCCACGATCGGTCGAGCTTCTTCGCCCACCTCATCGCGGCCATGATCCATCAGGATTTGCGAGGTGATTTCGAAGGCGCCCTGTTGCATGCCGAAACCTCGCTGGAGCTGAATTCGAGCTTCTCCCAGGCGGCCGCGATGACGGGTATCGCCAAGTTCCACCTGGGAGAGCAGGATGAGGGCTTGCAGCTTCTGCAAAACGGCATCCAGGCAGCGCCCGAGGATCCCCACCGCTTCCGTCATCAGCGCGAGCTGGCGTTGGCCCATTTCATCATAGGCGATGAGGGGCGGGCCGCCCAGGTGATCGGCAAGCTGGTGCGCCAGGCCCCCGATCTGTTGCGCAATCACCTGGTCTCGGTACCGATCCTTTGGCATGCCGGGCAGCAGGAAGCGGCAGAGACGTGTATGCAGGAACTGTTGGCCGGCGAGCCCGCCTTGCGCCGCAGCACCATGCGACCGATGCATTTCCATGATACCGCGATGGCGGCGCGTTTCGCGGAAGGCCTCTCCGCCGCCGGCCTACCCGACTGAGGCCAATATCGTCACGCCACCGGATGCGAAATTGGCATAGTCCCGTGCCATGGCCTGCCCGGCCGGTGAGTTCAGGCTCTCTTGCAGCGCCGCTTCGCTGGCATAGCCGATCTCGATCACCAGATGCACGGCCATCTCACCCGCAAGCCTTCCGGCAACCCATTTCAGCGTGACTGCATCGGCGCCGGGAAGCCCGTCGAGCAAGGGCCGATGGGTTTCCTCGACATGGCGTGCGAAGGCGGCGGCGTCCGCCGGCTCGCCGAACAGGATCAGAACGCTATACATCGTTGCAGGGATTGCGGCCCGGTGCTTGGCACCGGGCCGTCAACCCATTCTCATGCGCGCGAAACGCGGCTTTCTACGGTGTTGGCATATTCGACCAGGCCGTGCACGGGCGAGTAATGGACAAGACGCTGGATGGTGGCGAGCTGCTCGTCCGAGATGTCGCCCTTGACCGTCACCTCAGTGGTGATCTTGGGCATGCATGAGGTATGCGACTCCGGATCCTTGACTTCGAACAGCACGCTCGGATCGACATCGGTGTGAACGTTGATCTCCAGGCCTTCCAGATCGATGCCGTTGCGCGGCGCATTGAGCGCGATGCTGTTGCAGAGGCAGGCAGCGACGGCACCCAAAGCCATCTCGATAGGCTCGACGCGGTCGGTCGGGCCGACAAAGCCGATGGCTTCCTCCACCTCGCGCCAGGCGCCGTAGGGAATCGTGTA
>CAZKTK010000583.1:0-1858 GCA_964555535.1 uncultured Rhodospirillaceae bacterium | reverse complement strand
CTGCGCAAGGAGCTGATGGACGGCGTGCGTGCCTATCTCGGCCCCGACTATGACGTCGACACCCATTTCAACCCGAGCTACCGGCCCTGGCGCCAGCGCCTCGCGGTGGTGCCCGACGGCGACCTCTTCAAAGGCATTCGCGCGGGCAAGGCCTCCGTGGTCACGGACCAGATCGAGACCTTCACGGAGACCGGCATCCTGCTCAAGTCCGGCGAAGAGCTTGCCGCCGACATCATCGTCACAGCGACCGGCTTCAATCTCTCGGCACTCGGCGACATCCCCTTCGTGATCGACGGCGAAGCGCTCGATTTCTCACAATCTTTCGGCCATCGCGGCATCATGTTCAGCGATATCCCCAATATGGCCTGGGTGTTCGGCTATCTGCGCACCAGCTGGACCATGCGCGCCGATATCGTTTGCGACTTCGTCTGTCGCTTACTGCGGCACATGGACGATATCGGGGCCGATATCGTGACGCCGCGCCTGCGCGACGAAGACAAAGACATGCCGGCGCTGCCCTTCATCGACCCGGAAAACTTCAATGCCGGCTATCTGATGCGCAAGATGCACATCATGCCCAAGCAGGGCGACCGCGAGCCCTGGATCTTCAGCCAGGACTACTACACCGAGAAGGACCAGATAGAAGGCGCCGACTTCGACGACGGCACGCTGGTCTACGACTATCCGGAGCAATCGGCACCTGAAATGGCAAGCCAACGCGGAGCAGAGGAGGCGCATCCATGATCTGGGACAGGTTCGACGATGCCCACGACGACCTGCGAAGCGATATTTTCGAAAACAAGAACAAGATCGAAACGTTGAAGGCGAGGCTCGACGCGGCCGGCATAGCCTACAAGCCATACCAAGCGCCGGAATCCGGCGGCGAGCCTGGACCGCAAGGGTGGTACGAGGATACCCAGCGCGAGGAGGCCGCCCTGGCCGCCTACGAGGCCTATCTCAGCGGACTTTTGATCCGGGCACAGGACGCCGATTGACCACGGCCCGATGCCGATGCTACCAGCCATCACCCGCTGCAAGAACAAGGATTCCCAGTCATGAAGACGCGCATCACCGAGCTGTTCGGCATTGAGCATCCCATCATCCAGGGCGGCATGCATTACGTCGGCTTCGCCGAGCTTGCGGCGGCGGTCTCCAACGCCGGCGGGCTCGGCATCATCACCGGCCTGACCCAGAAGACCCCGGCCGATCTCGCCAACGAGATCGCCCGCTGCCACGACATGACCGACAAGCCGTTCGGCGTCAATCTCACCTTCCTGCCGGTGATCGAGGCGCCGGACTATCCGGGCTATATCGATGCCATCATCGACGGCGGCGTGAAGATCGTCGAGACGGCAGGGCGCAACCCGCAGGACCACCTGCCGCGCCTCAAGGATGCGGGCGTCAAGATCATCCACAAATGCACCACCGTGCGCCACTCGCTGAAAGCCGAGGCCATCGGCTGCGACGCCGTCTCGGTCGACGGCTTCGAATGCGGCGGCCACCCGGGCGAGGACGACATCCCCAACATGATCCTGCTGCCCCGCGCGGCGGAAGAGCTGAGTGTGCCTTTCGTCGCATCCGGCGGCATGGCGGATGCGCGCTCCCTGGTCGCCTCTCTGGCGCTCGGCGCCGACGGCATGAACATGGGCACCCGCTTCATCGCCACCAAAGAGGCGCCGGTGCATGAGAACGTGAAGCAGGCCATCGTCGCCGCTTCCGAAATCGACACCGAGCTCGTCATGCGCCCGCTTCGCAATACCGAGCGCGTGCTCAAGAACGAAGCCACGAAGCGGCTTTTGGAAAAGGAAGCCGCGCTCGGCAAGGACATCAAGTTCCAGGACATCATGGCCGAGGTCGC
>CAZKTK010000582.1:0-1860 GCA_964555535.1 uncultured Rhodospirillaceae bacterium | reverse complement strand
GGCCGGAAACGCCCCTTCCGGGTCCTTGCCCGAGAGCGTGAACTCGTCCGTATGGCAAATGCCCGTTGCCTTGATCTCGACCAGGCATTCGCCCTCGCGCGGCCCCTCGACCTCCACCGTCTCGATACTGAGCGGTGCCCCCGCCTTATGCGCTACCGCGGCCCGTGTTTGCATATCTTGGTCTCCCTCCCTGTGATGCCGCCCTCGCAAGTGCAAGCTGCCCGTCTGCGCAGCCCGCACGCACTTAATTGGTGACAGTTACCTATTTCCTCTGGCACTTTAAGTTAGCGGGCGAAGTGGAAATAGGTAACTGTCACCAATTAAGTGCGCCCTTCGGTTCATCATTGCCATGATAATGGGACACGTCACCCCATCGCCAGCGCCAGCGTGCGGCTGATCTCGCTCAAGGGCCGGCCCGACTCGGCAGCCCAAGTGTTAAAGGCGTCCTGCACCGCCGCCAGCTCCTTCTTCGCCGTCGGCTTGCGCGTAACCACGCCCGCTTCGATCAGGGCGCTGGTCACATCTGGGGTGATCATGAAGGTATCCATGCCGACCCAGCGCAGGAAATAGGGCGTCGATGCCCCGCCCATTTGAGTGAAGCGCTTGCCGATGGCGGCCCAGAGGCCCACCGTGTCGTCTTCCGGCCAGGCGGTGAGCCACTTGCCGAAGGAGCCCGCTTCGGCCGCCAGCTCGAGCATGGCGCGGGCATTGGCGGGCACGCTCCTGATTTTCGGCCAATGGCGAATTAGGCGCCGGTCCTGCATCAGCGCCTCGACATCTTCCTCGGGCATGTTGGCGACCCGTGCCGGCTCGAAGCCGAGGAAGGCCTCCTCGAAGGCCGGCCACTTCTTCGCCACCATGTCGTGCTTGAGGCCGGCCGAAAAGACCCGCTGGCTCATACGCGACAGGTAGCGGTCGTCCTTGATCGCACGCAAAGCCCGCACCGACTTGATCTCGGGCAGCATTTTGATCAGCGCCTCCTCCGACCCGCAATTGGCGAGCGCGCGCTCCCGGTAGCTCTCGAAACTCTTCATGGCGCCATCCTTCCAGGCGCATTCCGCCTTGGCAAGCCGGCAAAAGCAGCTAGGCTCTGATGCCAGGAGGGATCATGGCTCGAAAAAGCGACCTGCGCGGTGTCGATGTCCTGAACGACGCCGGGCTCAACAAGTCCACCGGCTTCACGGAAGAGGAGCGCGACAGGCTGCACTTGCGCGGCCTGCTGCCGGCGGCGGTGCTGCCGCAACCGGTGCAGCTCGACCGCGTCATGACCAACTTGCGGCGCAAGCCCTCGGACATCGAGCGCTACATCCAGCTCACCAGCCTGCAGGGGCGCAACGAGCGTTTGTTCTATCGAGCGCTTGTGGACCATACCGAGGAACTGCTGCCGCTGGTCTATACCCCGACGGTAGGCGAGGCCTGCAGCAAGTTCGCCGCCATCTTCCGCCAGACCCGCGGCTTCTACGTCACACCCCAGGACAAAGGGCAAATTCGCAAGAATCTGGACAATTGGCCCGAGGACGATGTGAGGGTCATCGTCGTGACCGACGGCGAGCGCATCCTCGGCTTGGGCGATCTCGGCGCCAACGGCATGGGCATCCCCATCGGCAAGCTCGCCCTCTATGTGGCCTGCGCCGGCATCCAGCCTCATCAATGCCTGCCGGTCATGCTCGATGTCGGCACCGGCAATGAGGCGCTCAGGAACGACCCGCTCTATCTCGGCGTCAATGCCCCCCGCATCGGCGAGGAGGCCTATGACGCGCTGGTCGAGGAGTTCGTGCTGGCGGCGCGCGACCGCTTTCCCCACGCCATGATCCAGTTCGAGGATTTCCTCACCCCCAACGCCTACCGCCTGCTGCACGC
>CAZKTK010000581.1:0-1873 GCA_964555535.1 uncultured Rhodospirillaceae bacterium | reverse complement strand
TAGATGCGCGTGGCCCAGCCGCCCTCGCCGTCGGCATCGCCCACCACCACATAGCGGTCGCCGAGCCAGGTGGTGAGGATGGCCGCCTCCGTCGTGGGCATCTGCGCCACCGGATAGGCGCGCTTCTCGGGCTGCAGCACGGTGATCACGCGCTCGCCGTCGAGCACCGTGAACTGGCCGCGCTCGGCGGTGTAGTTGGGGCCCTGAATGACTTCGACGCCGTCGAAGCGGTAGACATCGCCCGCCACGGTGATGCTTTCGCCCGGCCGCATGATCTGAAAGCTCTCCGTCTTCCAGGCGCTCGATGCGGTGATTCCGGCAACGACCATGGCCACGCCGAAATGCGCCAGGCTCATGCCATAGGCCGAGCGCGGCAGGCGCCCGGCACGGCGCAGGGACTCGAGCAGCGGCGCGCGGAACAGGCGCACGCGCTCGGCCCACTCGACGAGCACCGCGGCGGCAAGCCACGCCGCAAGCCCGGCGCCGAGTGCCGCCAGCGGCGGGCCGTCCTCCGCCAGCACCAGCGCCAGCACCGCGGCGAGGGCAGCAGCGCCGAAGGCGAGCCAAAGGCGCATCAGCACTCCGGCCAAATCAGCCCGCTTCCAGGCCAAGAGCGGCGACAGCCCGGCAAGCATCAGGGTCGGCGTCATCAAGGGAATGAAGACCGCATCGAAATAGGGCGCACCGACGGAGACCTTGCCGGCATCGAGCGCATCGATGAGCAGCGGGTAGAGGGTGCCGAGCAGCACCGTCGCGGCGGCGGTCGCGAACAGAAGATTGTTGAGCACCAGGCTGCCCTCGCGGCTGACGGGCGCGAACAGCCCGCCGGGTGCGAGCTTCGGCGCGCGCAGGCCGTAAAGCGCGAGCGAGCCGCCGATGACCACCACCAGGAAGGCGAGGATGAAGACGCCGCGGGTCGGATCCGTGGCGAAGGCGTGCACCGAGGTCAGCACGCCCGAGCGCACCAGGAAGGTGCCGAGCAGGCTGAAGGAGAAGGCGACGATGGCGAGCAGCACCGTCCACGACTTGAGCGCATCGCGCTTTTCGCAGACCAGCGAGGAATGCAGCAGCGCCGTTCCCACCAGCCAGGGCATGAAGGAGGCATTCTCCACCGGGTCCCAGAACCACCAGCCGCCCCAGCCGAGCTCGTAATAGGCCCACCAGCTGCCGAGCCCGATACCGACGGTAAGGAAGCTCCAGGCGGCGAGCGCCCACGGCCGCACCCAGCGCGCCCAGGCGGCATCGACGCGCCCCTCGATGAGGGCGGCGATGGCGAAGGCGAAGGTGATCGAGTAGCCGACATAGCCGAGATAGAGAAACGGCGGGTGGAAGGCCAAACCCGGATCCTGCAGCAGCGGATTGAGGCCGTTGCCGTCGAAGGGCGGCGGGAAGAGACGCTCGAAGGGGTTCGAGGTGAACAGCATGAAGGCAAGAAAGCCGACCGCCACCAGCCCCTGGATGGCGAGCACGCGGGCGCGCAAGGAAGCCGGCAGATTGCCGGCGAAAGCCGCCACCGCGGCGCCGAACAGTGCCAGGATCAGCGCCCAGAGCAGCAGCGAGCCCTCGTGATTGCCCCAGACGCCGGTGATCTTGTAGAGCAGCGGCTTTTCCGAATGCGAGTTGCTGGCCACCGACATGACCGAGAAGTCGGAGGTCACATAGGCCTGGGTGAGCGCCGCGAAGGCACAGGCGATGGCGGCGAACTGCACCGCCGCCGCGGGCCGCGCCAGGGCCATCAGGCGAAGGTCGCCGCGCGACGCGCCCACCAACGGCACCACGCCCTGGACGATTGCCACGACGAAGGCGAGCACGAGCGCAAAATGGCCGGTCTCGATGATCACGGCGCCTCGTCCTCCTGCCAGTGGCCGGAATC
>CAZKTK010000580.1:0-1878 GCA_964555535.1 uncultured Rhodospirillaceae bacterium | reverse complement strand
TCTCGGCCTCGTCCTGCTCGACCACCTCGGCCGCTTTCTCGACCAGGCTGACCACATCGCCCATGCCGAGGATGCGCGAGGCGGTGCGGTCGGGGTGGAAGGGCTCGATGGCATCGAGGGCCTCGCCCGTGCCCACCAGCTTGATGGGGCAGCCGGTGACCGCACGCATACTCAGCGCAGCGCCGCCACGGCTGTCGCCGTCGATGCGCGTCAGCACGATGCCCGTCAGCGCCACCCGCGCCTTGAAGGCGGCGGCGGAGTTGACCGCGTCCTGGCCGGTGAGCGAATCGGCGACCAGCAGGGTCTCGGCCGGATTGGCGACGGCGCTCACCTGGGCGAGCTCCACCATCAACGCTTCGTCCACGTGCAAACGGCCCGCGGTATCGAGCAGCACCACGTCATTAGCCCCGAGGCGCGCGGCCTGAAGCGCGCGCTTGGCGATATCGGCGGGCGCCTGGCCGGCGACGATGGGCAGGGACGGCACGCCCGCCTGCTCCGCCAGCACCGCAAGCTGCTCCTGGGCTGCCGGGCGCTGCACGTCGAGGGAGGCCACCAGCACCGATTTCTTTTCGCGCTCGCTGAAGTGCTTGGCGAGCTTGGCCGTCGTCGTCGTCTTGCCCGAGCCTTGCAGGCCGACCACCATCAGCGCCATTGGCGGGTTGCCGGAAAGCGCCAGCGGCGCGGCTTCGCCGCCGAGCATCTCCACCAGATGGTCGTTGACGATCTTGACCACCATCTGGCCCGGGGTGACGCTCTTGATCACCTCGGCGCCGCTCGCGCGCTCGCGCACCTGGGCGATGAAGTCCTTGACCACCGGCAGCGCCACATCGGCCTCGAGCAGCGCAATGCGCACTTCGCGCATGGCCTCGCTCACGTCGCTCTCGGAAAGAGCGCCGCGTTTCTTCAGGCGATCGAAGATATCGCCGAGCCGGCCGGATAGGGCGTCGAACATACGGTTTTCCCAACACAAGACGGGGCGCCGACACACTCCTGGCCGGCACCCGCGCAAATGCGGCCGCCATATTCCGCAAACCGGCGCCCAAGTCAAGCGGCGGGAGGGATTGAACGAACTAAAGGACACAAAGGCTAGCTATATGTTTTGAGTCAGGAATCGCTACCAATGCTTGTATAAACGCGCTATGCTCAAGATGACGAGGCCGGTCGGGAAGATGAGTTCCAACAAGATTGAGGACGTGACACTGGTGCAGGCGGCACTGAAGCAGGTCAAAGGCAGGAACGGCCGGCCGCTGTGGCCGGGACCGATCGACGGCAACGCTCCAGCCGGTTGCATGGTGTTGGCGCACGATCCGAGGCGCGATCAGCTCGCGTCGGGCAAGATCGGCTGACCTTGGCGCGACGTCACAAAATTGAGAGGTGGCGTCTCAGCGAACCCCCTGTAGGGCCAGTCCGGCTTGTCTTGAGCATCGTATTCTTGGTTTTGGTGCTTGGTGGGATCAATTGGCATTCCATTCATGACGTTGAAGAACTGTCCGCTGTCATTGCCGCAGGCGGAGGTCTGATCATCTACGATCCTGATATGCTCGGGGTGTTCTTCGTTGATGTTTTGTTTCTATTCATTGTCTGGATACCGCTTTGGAGGCGAATTGCTCGGTGGATGTGGCATGCCGTGGCTATCGGAATAATGGGGATTGCGGGGTTTGGCGTATTCGGCGCTCCGGTCTTTGTTAGAGATCACTACGATGCCAGGATAAGCGCGGCGGGATATACCGAATGCTTCGATCATCCGGCGCATACCAGCCCAGGCAGCTGCCGTTCTCGTGGGCTGCCCAATCAGGTCTGGGTGCTCGATCCGGTCGACTGCCGCCCCGGCGACGAATGGTCATGGAAGGACTACCGCCGCCAAATTGATGCGCTAGA
>CAZKTK010000579.1:0-1886 GCA_964555535.1 uncultured Rhodospirillaceae bacterium | reverse complement strand
AATCTCTGCCTCGTGACATGAAACATCAAGTTCATCTGGGAAATAGGGGCTTAATTGTAGCGGTGGTTGACGCCGGTCTCGAACATGGCGACCACGTTTTCCGGTGGCACCTCGGCCTGGATGTTGTGCACGCTGTTGAGCACGTAACCGCCGCCCTTGCCGAGAATGTCGATCACCCGCCGGGTTTCGGCGGCCACCTCCTCGGCCGTGCCGAAGGGCAGGATCTCCTGGGTGTTGATGCCGCCCCAGAAGCAGATGCGATCGCCGAACTCCGCCTTGAGGCGCTCGGGCTCCATGTTCTTCGCCGTCACCTGCACCGGATTGAGCGCATCGACGCCGATATCGATCAGATGCGGGATGAAGTGATAGGCCGAGCCGCAGCAGTGGAAGCAGACCTTGGCCCGCCCGCCCGTCAGCCCCTTGACCGTCTCGACCATGCGCCGGTGCCGGGGTTTAAGATAGGTGGCGTAGATGTTCTCGGGATCGAACATGCAGCCTTCCTGGGTGCCGAGATCCTCGCCGAAATAGACGATATCGACATTCTCCGGCCCGGCCGCGGCGACCATGGTCTCCGCCGTGTCGCACCAGAAATCGCACAGCTTGTCCATCATGCGCTGTAGCGCTTCCGGCGCCTTGTAGAGATCCTTGAGATAGGCCTCGAAACCGCGCATGGCATAGCCGCGATGGATCACCCCGCCCGGCAGGTAGAGGCAGATGGCGTGATCGCCCTGGGCACGAATGTCCCGCACGCGCTCGGCAACGCCTGCACCCAGTCCCGGGTTCTTGCCGTCCGGCCAATCGCATTCCTCGACCCGCTCGACGGTCAGCTTGCCGCCATAGAAGGGGCCGTCGCGATGCAGGAAATGCTGGTCCACGTCCTTTTCGGTGCGCTTCCAAAGCACGCCGAACATGTCGATGTAGTTGTTGTCGTCGATCCAATGGTCGACGCCGCCTCGATAGGGGCCGGGCTGCACGTTGCGCGTATCGACGCCGAAGCGCTCGAGGATCGATTCCGCGGGATGGGCAACGGAATGGATGATCGACATCGGCTCGGTCGCCTCGGTGACACCGAGATGCGTCTTCAGGTGCTCGTAAGCCGACAGCGTGATGGTGGTGAACTCGGCACCGCCGAAATCGATCGGCACCCGGTCCGGCTGCTCGTGGTTGAGCGCCGCCAGCATACGGTCGCGATGTGTCCAGGCCATGCTACGGATCTCCACGTCTTACTGCGTGTCTCCAGCGACCCGAATCTGCATCATCCAGCCTGCATGAACTGTTCGATCAACGCAACCAGCACCTCCGGCGCATCCTCCTGGCAGTAATGCCCGACGCCCGGCAATCTCACCACCGGCGCCTCCGGGAACAGCGCTTGGAAATCGGCAATGGCATAGTCGGGCTGGATCGCACGATCCTCCATGCCATAGGCAAGCATCGCCGGCTTGGCGCGCAGCGCCGCCATATCGCCCTGCTCGAGGCATTCGAAAAGGAACGGGCGCATCTTGCCGAGTATGAAATCGAGGGGAAAGGCGATGGCCGCGGCACACGACGCCCGGTCGGGAAACGGCGCCGCATAGGCCTGCAGCCATTCGTCGGTGACCGCGGCGCTGTTCTGAAAGCCGACGATCTTCATGACCGAAAGCACCGTGCTGCCCAGCTCGCCCAGAATGCCGTCGAGGGTGCCCTGCTCATGGTGCTTGGTGATCCAGGTGAACCACGGCGACAAGCCATCCGGCTTCACGCCGCCATAGCCGAGCAAGGTGTTCATCAGGACTATGCGCTTGACCCGCTCTGGGTTGCGCAGGGTATAGGCGCCGGTAATCGGGCCGCCCCAGTCCTGGCCCACGGAGGTGAACTCATCGAGACCGAGATGGTCGATCAGGGCTTCC
>CAZKTK010000578.1:0-1903 GCA_964555535.1 uncultured Rhodospirillaceae bacterium | reverse complement strand
CTCAAGCTGCATGCGGCGGGGAGCTGACGCACCAGAACTGATACATGGCGGCGAAGGTGCGCGGGTGGGTGGCCTCGAAGACAGCCCAGGCGTCGAGGTCGCGCATCGGATCGGCCTCCGGGTGCTCCAGGCGGAAGCGCGCGATGCGGGCCTCCGGCAGGGCGAAGCCGCGAAAGGCGAGGCCCAGTTCGTCGAGCCAGGCGCCGATCTCCGGAATCGTCACGGGGCGTTCATGGGCGTGGAAGAGCAGGTCGCGGCAGCGATTGAGGCCGTAGAAATCGGGAGACGATAGGGTCTGTTCCCAGCGTTGCTCCGTATCCGTCATCAGCTCGTGGCGGAAGGCGCGGATGGTGTCGGGATCCGCATCCAGCCCGCGGCTGGCGATCTCCTTGCGTAGCGCGGCAATCTCCTGGCGCGCGGTGGCGCTGTAGAGGCCGATCAGCATGGCGCCGCCGGGCGCCAGGCATTCGGCCAGCGCCCGCCAGCCGGCCAACGGGTCCGCCATGTGATGCAACACCCCGATACATTCGATGACAGCAAAACGCCGGCCGAGCTTCGCCGCCTCGAGAATGTCGCCCTGAATGAAACGAATGCGATCCACGTCATAGTCGCGGGCGCGGCGGGCACCATAGGCGAGGCTTGCGCGGCTGAGGTCCAGCGCGGTGATGCGGGCCTGCTCGCCATACCCGAGCGCGGCGGCGATCGCCTGCTGGCCGGTGCCGCAGCCGGCAATCAGCATTTCGGGATTGCGTGGCGGTGCGGCGCCCACGAAGTGCGCCATATCCTGCGCGTAGGCGCCCGGGCGCGGGCGCGTCAGACGCTGCCAGCGAGGATAGGGGTTGGCCTCGTATTGCGCGGCAACGGCGCCCGAGGTGGCATCGCTGAGGGCACCGAGCGTTGGCATGTCTGCTGCCAGCTTGCGTTCTGCCTCAGCCTCCGAATGGGCCTCTGCAAGCATGAGCGCGAAGGCTCGCGGGCGGGCATCGATGCCGGCTGCCGGCAGGCTGTAAAGCGCCTGTAGCAAGCCGTTGGCATCGGCGTCACGCTCTTGCGTATCGGCATACCAGACGTAATCGCAAAAGCGCGCCTGCCGTGCCAAGGCGCAGGCAAAGGCTCGGGCTGTCTTCCGCTCGACGAGGGCCGGGTTGAGTGACAGGGCTCGCCGCAGCGCCGTCAGCAACAATTCGATTTCGCTATCCGCGTTGCTGCCTTGCTCAAGACAGGTGAGCAGCAGGGGATCAGCCAAAGCCTCGTCATTGCGGCGCGACAGCAGAGTTTCAGCCGCAGCAGCCCACCCCTCGGCACGCCCGCGTGCGATCGGTGCCGCCAGGGCGCCGTGGTTCTTGAGCCAGGCGAAGCCGGCGCGGGCGAGGGGTTGTGGGTCGATGCCGGGGTGATTCAGCCCGGCGATCAGGCCACGGCGGTCGAGCGTGTCCGGCGAGACCGCGCCGTGACTCTCCAGCAGCACCGCCAGCCTTTGCGCGGCGGCATCGAGCTTGCGGTCACGGGCCAGGGCGCGGCTGTAGGCGGCGATGGCCTCGGCCGGGCGCATTGCCGCTTCCAGCGCCATGGCATGGGCGAGGTGGGCGCGGGGGTTGCGCGGCGCTTCCTCGGCCAGGGCGGCAAGGCGCGCCAGGGCGCCGGCATCGCCGGCCTCCAATGCGGCGACGGCACCGGCGACAGCTTGATCGATGGCGGTTTTGCTGCGCGTGCTCATGGCGCGAATGTGCCATGTCTGGCGAAAAAGAGAAGGAGGCGAGGAGTGGTCCGGGGGCCGCTCCTCGTCAGAGGCGGCGGGTGTGGCAACCGCCGCCCCAACTGATGTGTGTGCCGGCTAGCGCCGGTATTCCTCGGGCAGGAACCAGAGAGCGTCCTGTTTGCCGACGGCGTTGTGGCAATCGGC
>CAZKTK010000577.1:0-1905 GCA_964555535.1 uncultured Rhodospirillaceae bacterium | reverse complement strand
AATGGATCGCCAATTGGAAAGCCAACGGTTGGCGCACCAAGGCCCGCAAGCCGGTGGCCAATATCGACCTCTGGCAGGCCTTGGACGAGCTGGCCGCCAGGCACGACATCACCTGGCTCTGGGTCAAGGCCCATGACGGCGACGAGGGCAACGAGCGCGCCGATACCCTCGCCCAGCTCGGCGTCGATCAGGTGCGCCCGGACTAAAGTTCCGCCAGAATCTTCTCGGCCGCCGAGACATCGAGACCGGTGCCGTCCTCGACCGCGATGTGCTTGACCACGCCGTTGTCGACGATCATGGCATAGCGCTGCGAGCGCACGCCGAAGCCGATGCCGCTGCCGTCGAGGGTCAGGTCCACGGCGCGGGTGAAGTCGGCATTGCCGTCGGCCAGCATCAGCACCGAATCGCCGACGCCGAGATCCTTGCCCCAGGCGTCCATGACGAAGGCGTCGTTGACCGAGATGCAGGCGATGGTGTCGACACCCTTGCCCTTCAAGGCGCCCGCATTCTCGATGAAGCCCGGCACATGTTTCGACGAGCAGGTCGGCGTGAAGGCGCCGGGCAAGGCGAACAGCACCACTTTCTTGCCGCCCAGAAGATCGTCGGTGGATACCTCCTTGATGCCGTCCGCGGTCATCTGCCGCAACATGATGGACGGAACCGTATCGCCTACCTTGATGGTCATGATTCTTCCTCGTTGTCTCTCCGGCCCGCTGCCGGTCGGTTGAGAGTCATAGACGATCCGCGCGCCGCGCCCAAACCCATTTTCTGTAGGGTTATCCGGCCGCTGCAGCGTCCAGCGCCTCGAGTACCGCGCCTTTGCTCAACAGCTCCGGCAGCACCAGGCCGTCGCGGCTGGCCGGGCCATAAACCACATTGAAGGGAATGCCGTAGCGCCCGAAGCTCGCCAGATAGCTGGCGATGTCCGCGTTGGGGCGCGTCCAGTCGGCGCGCAGGCATACCACGTCCGGCGCCTCCAGGCGCTCGCGCACTTCGGCGCTGGCGATGACCAGGCGCTTGTTGACCTTGCAGGTCACGCACCAATCCGCCGTCACATCGACGAATACCGTCTTGCCCGCCGCGACGGCCTCGCCAATGGCGACGACATCGAAAGGCTGCCAGGCGACCGTGGCCATGTCTTCGTCACCCCGGACATCGGCGCTCGAAAGCCAGCTCGGCGCGGCAAAGGCGAAAGCGACGGCCAGGACCATGGCGCCGGCCGCGGCGCGGCTCGCGCCAGGTCGCAGATGGCGCAACCAGAAAAGCAGACCGAGCGCCGCCAGCGCCGAGGCAACCGCCAGCGATACCGAAAAACCGGCCACGCCTTCCAGCACCCAAAGCAGCCAGACCGCGGTCGCCACCAGCGCAAGCGCCATGATGCGGCGCAGGCGTACCATCCACGGTCCCGGCCGCGGCAGACCGGTGGCCAGTCCGGGGAACAGCGCCACCAGCAGATAGGGCGCCGCCATACCGACGCCGAGGGCAGCGAATATGGCGAAGATCTCCCCCGGGCCGCGAGCCAGAGCGAAACCGATGGCGGTGCCCAGGAAGGGCGCGGAGCACGGCGTCGCCAGCAATGTCGCAAAGGCACCGGTGACGAAGTTCCCGGCCAGCCCGCCGGCGCCCTCTGCGTGGCTGCCCGCCGCCAGGCCGAGATCGCCAAGCCAGCCGGGCAGACGCATCTCGAACAGCCCCGCGAGATTGAAGGCAAACAGGCCCACCACCAGCACCAGGAAGATCAGGAATAGCGGCTGTTGAAACTGGATGCCCCAGCCCACCGCGCCGCCGGCCAGCTTGACCGCGACCGCGGCCGCGGCCAGCAGCAGAAACGACGCGACAATCCCTGACGCCGACGCCAGGAAGCCCAGGGAAACCCGGCGCCGCTCGCCGCCGCCATGGCCGATG
>CAZKTK010000576.1:0-1912 GCA_964555535.1 uncultured Rhodospirillaceae bacterium | reverse complement strand
GGCGCGTCCTGAAGCGGCTCGCGCATATCATTCGCGACGGCAACGAGCGCATCACGGATCTCAACACGCTGGGCTCGGTGCATCGCGTCTATGTGGAGCTATTGCGCCTGGCCGGCCCGGACCCGGCGGTACCGCGCCTCTGGTCCATCTATCCGCTGCCGACCCAGGCCGACCTTGCCGCACGCGCCGGCACCACGCGCGAGACGGTCGGGCGCGTGCTGAGCCGATTGGTCAAGACGGGCCTGATCGAGCGCAAGGGAAAGACGGTCTACATCCCCGATCCCGAGGCGCTCAAGACCCTGGTGGACCGGCGGCGCCGCGAGGAGCCCTATGACGGACCGGAGCGGCGCAAGGAAAGGCCCGCCGAGCGCTGGTACGACGACGCCAATATGACGGACTCGTAATCAGAGAGCCCGCTCCACCGCCTCCACGATCTTGGCGTCGAGCGGCTTCACCTGCGAGGACCAGGCGCCGACCACGGCACCGTTGCGGTCGAGCAGATATTTGTGGAAGTTCCAGCGCGGCGCGGCGCCCGCACCAAGCCGGTCGGCAATCCAGCGGTACAGCGGATGCGCTCCTGCCCCCTTCACCACCTGCTTGGTGGTCATGGGAAAGTCCACCCGGTAGTTGGCCTCGCAGAAATCCTTGATCTCCGACTCGCCATGGGGCTCCTGGGCGCCGAAATCGTTCGACGGCACGCCGAGCACGATCAGGCCACGCTCGCGATAGGTCTCCCAGAGTGCCTGCAAGCCCTCATATTGCGGCGTGAAGCCGCAGAACGAGGCCGTGTTGACCAGCAGGACCGGCTGGCCGCGATATTGCGACATCGGCATCGGCTTGCCCTCGATCGAGGTGAAGTCGAAGTCGAAGCCGGAGTCCTCCGCCCAGGCTTGGCCGAAAGCGGCAAAGCCTAGACATAGCGCAACGATCCATCTCGCCATGATCATCCCCTTTCTCGCATCAGGCGTCCTTTTTCGCGCTGCCAACTGCGCTCCTTTTCGCGCTCGCGCTTATCGTGCTGCTTGCGGCCGCGGGCGACGCCAATCTCCACTTTGGCACGGCCGCGGTCGTTGAAATAGAGCTTGAGCGGCACCAGCGTGTAGCCCTGGCGCTGCACCAATCCCGACAGCTTCTCGATCTCGCGCCGGTGCAGCAGCAGCTTGCGCGGTCGCATCGGTTCATGGTTCTGGCGGTTGGCGGCGGGATAGCGGGCAATATTGGCATTGAGCAGGTACATCTCGCCGTCGCGGGCCTCGGCGTAGGAATCGCCGAGACTGGCGCGGCCGGCGCGCATCGACTTGACCTCGGTGCCGACCAGAACGAGCCCCGCCTCGAGGCTGTCCTCGATGAAATAGTCGTGCCGTGCCTTGCGGTTCTGCGCAACCGCCCGGTTTGTCAGGTCGCGGCTCGCCACCGGGTAACACCTTCGCCGAGCAACCCGGCCGCCTTCAAGGCTTCCGTGACGCCGTCAGCGGTTGCCTCGCCAATTCCCACCATCGGCAGCCTGAGCTCAGGCGAACACAGCCCGAGCAGGCTTGCGGCATGCTTCACGGGCGCCGGGCTGGTCTCTACGAACAGGGAATCGTGCAAGGGCATGAGCGTGTCGTGGATCGAGAGCGCCTTCGCCGCATCGCCCGCCTGCCAGGCTTCGTGCATCGCCGCGCACAGGGCCGGCGCGATGTTCGATGTCACCGAAATGCAGCCGTGACCGCCATGGGCAAGATAGGCCAGCGCCGTCCCGTCCTCGCCGGAGAGCAGGCAGAAATCCTCGCCGATGGCCAAGCGCTCGAGCATCGGCCTGGTGAGGTCGGCCGTGGCGTCCTTGACCCCGACGATATTCGGAATCTCGGCCAGCCGGGCCATGGTCTCGACGCTCATATTGACCACCGAGCGGCCGGGGATGTTGTAGATG
>CAZKTK010000575.1:0-1913 GCA_964555535.1 uncultured Rhodospirillaceae bacterium | reverse complement strand
GCCATGCCGCATTTGGGGCAGTCGCCGGGCTCGTCGGCGACGATCTCCGGATGCATGGGGCAGGTGTATTTCAGCGTCGTCGCCGCGGCCGGTTCCGCCGCTTCCAGCGCCATGCCGCACTTCGGGCACGGCGCGGGCACGTCGCTGTGCACCTCGGGGCACATGGGGCAGAGATAGCCGCCGGGCGCAGGCGGTGCGTCCTCGTCCACCGGCTCGGGATTGAGAAACCCTTCCGGGTCGGCGGCGAAGCGTTCGGCGCAGCGGCCGCAGCAAAAATGATAGACCGTGCCGGCATGCTCGTGGCTGGGCTTGCCGGCATCCGGATCGACCGACATGCCGCAGACGGGGTCGGTCTCGGTTTTGGTGCTGTCAGGTGCTGTGTTCACAGCCCGGATATAAAGATTCCCGTTACGGGAAGGTCAAGGGCGAAACACGAATATCCGACCATTCGATGGACCCGCCCGAATGCTGGAACAGCCCGAACGAAGCGGCCGTGTGGCGAATGCGGTCCGAGCCCAAGGCAGCATCGTTTTCCTCGCACAGCCAGCTGTCGGGCTCGGCCTCGCCGACGGGCCAGATGCGGAAGCGGCAGCGGTCGACGCCGTCGGCCAAAATGAGTTGGTGGCGTACGGCGTAATCCACGCCTGCTTCGACCGCGACCGGGTTGGGCGGGTCGGTGACCACGACCCATTCGGCCTCGGTCTCGGAATGGTCGCCCCAGGCGATGAAGCAGCGCGCCTCGCCTTTCGGGTTGAGCGCCATCATGCCGGCGCTCGACCAGCCGGTCTTGATGGCGATGGGCGGCGCCTTGTCCTCGAAGCCAACGAAAAAATCGCTTGGCCCCAGCCATTTCACGCCGGTGAAATCCGTGAAGCGCACGCGATAGGTGGCTTCCTGGCTGCCGTGCGCCGAGCCCAGCACGAGCATCGAATCGGGCACCTGGGGCGCGATGGAGCGGATGCAGTTTCGCCCGTGGTCGATCTCGAAATGCCCGGCCACCACCTGGCCGATCTCCTGGACATCGCTAATGCCGCCCAAGTCCGACAGGTCGAGCGACGGCGGCAAGGGGGCCGGGTCCCAGGTGAACACAAGCTCTGCGGTCTCGCCGTCGACGGTTACGGTCAGGCGGTTCTCGCCGGCGCGAAGATCGCCATGGTCGGCGGAAAACTCCACGACGAAATCGCCGCGTTCCTTGCAGCGCAGCTCGGCGGGCGAGTCCTTGTAGCCGTTGACCCAGTCGACGCCCTCGTCGGAAATCGCCTCCACATAGAGTGCGGTGGGTTCGCCGCCATTGAGGCGCCAGGCTGCCGCCGCCAAGCCCGAGGCGTGGCCGGCCCGGAAAGGTGAGATCGCGGGTACGCCGTCGCAGGCGCTGGCGGCCCCCGCGTGTGAAACTGATAGCCATGACATCCCCCGCTTGCAGACAATCGATACGGCGCCTCGCCGATGTGCTACGGTACGCGCGGACATCGTTTTGGGACAACGGAAATCTGGGGGATTGCCATGTTGCTGCTCGGTCTCGGCGTTATTCTTTTCTGCCTCGTTCACTTGGTGCCGAGCGCGCTGCCCGACTTGCGCGCGAACCTCGTCGACAAGATGGGGGAGATGGGCTTCAAGGGCCTGTTCGCCGTGGCCAGTATCGTGGGCATCGTGCTCATCGTGCTCGGCTGGCAGCAGGCGGTACCGGCCCAGGTCTACCTGCTGCCGGAGGCGGCGACGCGGGCAACCAAGGCGCTTATGATCTTCGCCCTGATCCTCTTCTTCGCCCCCTACATTCCGACCAATATCCGCCGTGCCGTGCGCCATCCGCAGCTCACCGGCGTGCTCGTCTGGAGCATTGCGCACCTGCTGGCCAACGGCGACAACCGCTCGATCGTGCTGTTCGGCGGCATGGCCATGTGGTCGGTGGTGGC
>CAZKTK010000574.1:0-1918 GCA_964555535.1 uncultured Rhodospirillaceae bacterium | reverse complement strand
CCCGACTCGACGATGCGCCCGGCATACATGACGTTGACGCGGTCGGCATAGCGCGCCACCACGCCAAGATCGTGGGTGATCAGCACCAGCGCCGCATTGCTCTCGCGCGTCAGTTCCTTGAGCAGATGCAGGACCTGCGCCTGCACGGTCACGTCGAGCGCGGTGGTCGGCTCGTCGGCGATGATGAGTTGCGGCTCGCAGGCAAGGCTCATGGCGATCATCGCCCGCTGGCGCATGCCGCCGGAGAATTCGTGCGGATAGGCGTCGACACGCTGCTCGGGGTCGGGGATTCTCACCTTGCGAAGCAATCCAACGCAACGCTCGCGCACGCTCTTGCGGGGCTCCTTGCGGTGCACCTCGATGGGCTCGCCGACCTGGCGGCCGATGGTGAGCGACGGGTTGAGCGAGGTCATCGGCTCCTGGAAGATCATGGCCATGCGGTCGCCGCGAATGCCGCGTATCTCGGATTCCCGCATGGCCAGCATGTCACGGCCCTCGAAACGGATCTCGCCGCCGACGATGCGCCCGGGCGGATTGGGAATCAGCCCCATGACCGAAAGCGCGGTCACGCTCTTGCCGGAGCCGCTTTCGCCGACGATGGCCATGGTCTCGCCCGCTCGCACGTCGAACGAGACCCCGTCCACGGCCTTGACCATGCCGCCGTCGGAACGGAAGTGGGTTTGCAGGCCGCGAACCTCGAGCAGAGGCGTCTCGGGATCGTCCACTACGAGCCGCACCCCATCTCGCGCTTCAAATCCTGGTCGATCCAGACGCGGGCATAGACCGGCCCCGGGCGCACCGCACCGACACGAAGCTCGCCGTAATAGTTCTTCACATAGGGCCACCAGGCGGAATAGACCGCCAATGTCGGCAACCAGACATGGGGCACGCGCTCGGCAATGATATAGACGTTGAGCTTACGAAGCAGCTCGTCCCGCGCTTCCTTGTCGCGCATGACGAGCGCTTCGTTATAGGCCTTGTCGAACCACTCGTCGGCATGGAAGGCCGGGTTCCAGGTCTGGCCGGTCATAAAGCTCTTGCGCAACACCGAGAAGGGATTGCCCTCGCTGTTGTTCATCAGGTAGCCCGCCGCCTGGTCCGGCTCGCGCATCTTGGCGCGGAAGGTGGGATAGTCGAGCGGCACCGCGATGAGCGATATGCCGACGCGCTGGTAGTAGGCTTCCAGCATGGCAATCAGATCGAGATGGTAGTCGGAGACGCTAGCGAACATCACCTCGAACTCGAAGCCGTCCGCGTAGCCCGCTTCCGCCAGCAACTGCCTCGCCTTGTCGGGGTCGTAGCCGAACAATTCCCTGCCCGCCTCGGGCAGCTCGGCGATCGGCGTGTAGTAGTCGGGCCAGCTTGCCGAGAAGGGGTAGTTCAGCGCCTCGCCCTCGCCGTTCAGCAGGGCGGCGACGATTTCCTCATGATTGACGGCGAGGTTCATGGCCCGGCGCACACGCACATCGTCGAACGGCGCCATGTCGTTGCGCAGCGCGATGAAGGTGCCAAGATTGCCGGAGCGCTTGCGGATGACCAGATCGGGCGCCGAGCGCTTCAACTCCTCGGCAAACTGCCAGCGGAAGCTTTCGAGGATGTCCACCCTGCAGGTGCGGATGGCGGCAATCCGCGCCGCCTCGTCACCCATGATGTGGTAAACCACCTGGTCATTGTACGGCAGGTCATAGGCCGTGCCGTTGATGACCTCCTTGTCCCAATACTCGCCGTTGCGCTCGTAGACCTGGACGTCGTCGGGCCGCACCTCGGCAATGGCGTAGGGACCGGTGCCGTTCATCATGCGCCAGTCCTCGCTGCCCGTATTGTCGTTCAGCTTATGCACCTCCGGCGGCGTGATGCCGCTGAAATAGCCCCAGGCGATACGATAGCCCCAATTGGCGTTGTATTCGTTGAGATAGGC
>CAZKTK010000573.1:0-1929 GCA_964555535.1 uncultured Rhodospirillaceae bacterium | reverse complement strand
AAGAATGTCATGCGAACCTTGGTTGGACAGATCTGGTCGGTCTTCAAGCTCCGCATTTCCTTCGCCATCATGCTCTGCGCGTTGGCTGGTGTGGCGGTGACGGCGGGAGAAGGCCCGACGACGGGGCAAACCCTGGTGCTGGCCCTGGCCGTTCTGCTTTCGGCCGCTGCCGCCGGCGCCTTCAACCATTACGTCGAGCGCGATCTCGATGCGCTCATGCCGCGCACGCGCACGCGGCCTTTCGTCACCGGCGAGTTCCAGTCGGGCCCGATCTGGCTGGCGGCGATTCTGGCTCTGCTGGCGCTGGCCGTCGCGGCGGCGGCGTGGGCCACGAACATCTGGGCCGCCGTGCACGTCTTCCTCGGCGCCTTCTTCTATGGCGTGGTCTATACGGTCTGGCTGAAACGCCGGACGTGGCTCAACATCGTTTTCGGCGGGCTTGCCGGAAGCTTCGCCGTTCTTGCCGGTGCCGCCGCGGTGGATCCCACCCTCGGCGCCGTGCCGATCATCCTCGCCGTGGTGCTGTTCCTTTGGACGCCGCCGCATTTCTGGAGCCTGGCGATGGTGCTGGGCGACGAATATCGCGCCGCTGGCGTGCCCATGCTGCCCGTGGTCAAAGGCGACCGCGTCGCGGCCTGGGCCATCCTCGGCCATACGGTGCCGCTGGTGGCATTGTCGCTGGCGCCGTTCTGGCTCGGCCTCGGTTGGATCTATCTGATCGGTGCCGCAGGCGGCGGTGCCTGGTTCGTCGAGCGCTCCGTGCGCCTGGTACAAAGCCCTGGCAAATCCGCGGCGCGGTCCACCTTCCTCGCTTCCCTCGGCCAGCTCAGCCTGTTGCTGATCGCCGCTATCGCCGATCGCGCCCTATTGGGCTAAGCTTCTTGCATGCGTGACGCATTCACCCTCGCCGTGGCCGCCACCCTGGCTACGACAGCGGCCCTCGCTGCGGCACCGTCGCCGTTCGAACCGGAGGCCGCGATCGCATACAGCCAGGATGCGATCGGCCGCGAGCTCGACGACCTCAGCTTCCGCAACGCCAGGGGAGAGCCGGTCTCGCTGTCGGCGTTCCGCGGTGCGCCGCTGGTGGTCAACATGGTCTTCACGGCCTGCGTCGAATCCTGCCCCATTATCGTGCAGACCCTCTACAGCGCCGTGGAGGTGGCCCAGGACTCCCTCGGCCAGGACAGCTTCGCCGTGGTCACGGTGGGGTTCGACAGCGACAGCGATACGCCCGCGCGCATGCGCGCCTTTGCCATGTCACAGGGCGTGGATCTGCCGAACTGGCATTTTCTCTCCGGCGATGCCGAAACCATGCAACGCCTCGTCGATACGCTGGGCTTTCTCTATGTGCCCTCGCCGCGCGGCTTCGATCACCTCGCACAGACCAGCGTCATTGACGCGACGGGACGTGTCTACCGGCAGGTCTACGGCGCCGAGTTCGAGGTGCCGGCGCTGGTCGAGCCCCTGATGGCCCTGGTCTACGGCGACGTCGAGGCCACTTTCGTCAAGCAGGTGATCGACCGCGTGCGCCTGTTCTGCACCTTCTACGATCCGGCCAGCGGGCGTTACCGCTTCGACTATTCTATCTTCATCGGCGCCACCATCGGCGGCATCAGCCTGCTTGGCTTTGCCCTCGTGTTGGGGCGTGCCTGGCGTCGCACCACGCGCCCAACCAGCTAGAGCGCATCAGTGATCTCACCGCGTACCGTTACCCGCTTGTGCTTCGCCAAGCTCGAGGCACTCCTCGACCGCATCTTTCCGCCGTCCTGGAACCCGATCTATCAGCTCGGCGCACTCGGCTTCCTCTATTATTGGGTGGTCGTGGTCAGCGGCATCTACATCTACATCCTGTTCGATACCGGCACCACCGAGGCCTACGATTCGATCCAGTATCTGACTCTCGAGCAGTGGTATCTCGGCGGCGTCATG
>CAZKTK010000572.1:0-1939 GCA_964555535.1 uncultured Rhodospirillaceae bacterium | reverse complement strand
TGTTCGATGCGCCTGCCGAGCCTGAGCCCGTGCCGGAACCCGAGCCGGAACCTGAGCCCGAGGCGGAGGACGACGATTTCCTTGAGTTGACGGATACGGTCGAAGAGGAGCCGGAGCCCGACCTGGTATTGGAAGAGCCCGCGGCCGATGTAGAGGAAGAGCTGGTCTCTCCGGCAGCGGCGGCGGCAGCCGCGGAATCGCTGAACTCCCTCGCCGAAGGCATGGAGCCGCCCTTGCGCGACATCGGCGGCATCACGGTCGAGCGCCTTGCAGCCGAGGTCATGCGCCCGATGTTGCGCGACTGGCTTGACCGTAACCTGCCGGGCATGGTTGAAAGCCTTGTGCGCGCCGAGATCCGCCGTATCAGCGATCAGGTCAAGCGCTAAGGCCGATTTTGGCCGGGGTCCCTGCGGCCCCAATACCACACCATCACGCGAGGCCGCGCCACGGGCGCGGTCTTGCCGTTCGGGAGCCCCGACCGCCAATGCTCGACAAAACCTATCACCCGGACCAGGTGGAAGGCCGTATCGCCGCGCGTTGGCGCGAGGCCGGTGCCTTCGATGCCGATCCCGCCGCCCCCGGCCAGCCCTTTGCTGTCATGATGCCGCCGCCGAACGTCACGGGCAGCCTGCATATCGGCCACGCTCTCAACATGACCTTGCAGGACGTGCTGACCCGCTATTGGCGCATGAAGGGCCGCAACACGCTCTGGCAGCCCGGCATGGACCATGCCGGCATCGCCACGCAAATGGTGGTAGAGCGCCAATTGCAACAGGACGGCATCAACCGCCGCGACCTGGGGCGAGAAGGCTTCCTGGAGAAGGTCTGGGCATGGAAGGCGGAGTCCGGCGGCGCCATCCTCAAGCAGCTGGAGCGCCTCGGCGCCTCGCCCGACTGGCGCCGTGAGCGCTTCACCCTCGACGAGGGCCTGAGCGAGGCGGTACGCACGGTGTTCGTGCGCCTGCACCGCGAAGGACTGATCTATCGCGACAAACGCCTGGTCAACTGGGACTGCAAGCTGCTCACCGCGATCAGCGATCTCGAAGTCGAGCAACGGCCGACCGACGGGCATCTTTGGCACTTTAAATACCCGCTGGAAGGCGCTGAGAACGAATATATTGTCGTCGCTACCACGCGCCCCGAGACGATGCTGGGCGATACCGCCGTCGCAGTCCATCCGGAGGACCCCCGCTACCAGGCCCTGATCGGCAGGAACGTGGTTCTGCCCCTGGTCGGCCGCCTGATCCCCATCGTCGGCGACACCTACTCCGATCCCGAGAAAGGCACAGGTGCGGTCAAGATCACCCCGGCGCACGATTTCAACGACTTCGAGGTTGGCCGCCGGCACAATGTCGACGCCATCAACATTTTCGACGAGCATGGCGCCCTGAACGACGCGGTGCCGGAGGCCTATCGCGGCCTCGACCGCATGGAAGCCCGTCGCCGCGTGGTCTCTGCCATGGAAGCCGAGGGTCTGCTCGACACGGTCGAGGACCACCAGCATGTCGTGCCCTATGGCGACCGCTCGGGCACGGTCATCGAGCCCTGGCTCACCGACCAGTGGTACGTGGACGCAGAAACCCTGGCCAAGCCCGCCATCGAGGCGGTGGAGGACGGGCGCATCCGCTTCGTGCCCAAGGCCTGGGAGAAGACCTATTTCGAATGGATGCGCAACATCCAGCCCTGGTGCATCTCGCGCCAGCTCTGGTGGGGCCATCGCATCCCCGCCTGGTACGGTCCCGACAACGAGATCTTCGTCGCCATGGACGAGACCGAGGCGCTGGCGGCCGCCGAGGCCCATTACGGCCGCGCCGTCGAGCTGAGGCAGGATTCCGATGTGCTCGACACCTGGTTTTCGTCCGGACTCTGGCCCTTCTCGACACTCGGCTGGCCCGAGCAGACGCCCGAGCTCGAGACCTATTACCCCGGCGATGTGCTG
>CAZKTK010000571.1:0-1945 GCA_964555535.1 uncultured Rhodospirillaceae bacterium | reverse complement strand
GACGAGACGATGCGGTCGTAGAACTCGTCGCCGATGCCCATGCCGGCCAGGCGCTCGGCAACCATCCATTCGCGCCTGGGTGCATTGGACAACAGGATGATCCGCTTGTCGCGGGCCCGCAACTCGGCAAGGCACTCGCGGGCACCGTCATAGGGCGCGGTGCCGTCCATCACCACACCCCAGAGGTCGAGGATCAGGGCGTCGAAGCGTTCGGCGATCTCGCGGATGCGCCGATGGGTGGCAATGCTCATGTCGATGGGGCCTCGAAGATTGGCGGTACGGCGACAAGGGGAACCGGGCCGGCGCTGAGAATGCCGTCGCGGATGGTTATCGGCACTCTGACCAGCGGGCGCGGGTCGTCCTGTGTGGATTCTGCCAACAGGGCCAGGGCGATTTTGGCCGCCGTTGCGGCATCGCGGGCCATGGCGCCAGCCGCTTCGAAGCCGTCGATCAGCGCGTCGTGGCCGCGAATGCCCGCCTGCAACGTGACCAGCGGCCGCAGCGCCGCGTCGAGTGCGAGCGTTCCCGCCGCTTCGATCTCCAGCGCGCCCCAATAGAGCGTTAGGCGATGGGCCTCGATGGTGCCGCCGGCATCGCGCCAATGGGCGGCGGAAGCGCCGTCGAGGCGCTCGGGCACGGGCCCTGCCAAGGTGGTGTCCGCCCGCAACAGCTGAACCTCGCGCCCGAGTACCCCGCCACTGCCCTCCGGCAGGACAATGGTGTCGGCAATGACAACCGTATCCAGAGTGCCGGGGGCTGCCGGCTTGCGGGCGTGGGCTTGCAGGGCGGCGACCAGAACGCTGGCGACCGCCCCCTCGAAGCCGATCTGCAAATTCCGGATGTCGGCGGAAAGCTGGCCGGGCTCGTATCCGGAATCGAGCGTCAGACTGGCGCGCGCGGACTCGGCACCGGCTTCCAGCACCAGCGGCTGCGAGGCCTCGGGCGAGAGCGTGATGCGGTGCTGCCCTTCGAGCACGGCAATATAATGGCGCAAGTCCCAAGGCTGGACATGGATGTGCACCAGCTCGCCCTGCCATTGCCAGGGCAGGGAGGCTTGCGGGCGGGCCAGAACAGGGGCTTTGAGTTCCGTGCTGAGCCGATAGGGATAGCCGAAAGTCCGCCTCTGGTCGAAGGCCGCAACCCAGCCGTCCGCCTGCCAGTCCTCAACGGTGGCGTCGACTTCGACTTCCGCCCGGTCGGCCAAATGGAACCAGTAGCCCGTATAGCCGATGGCTCCGAGGGCAAGACAGGCATAGACGCCGATCAGGAGCCTAGGCATGAAGCGGCTAGAGCCTTTCAGGATGAGAGGGAACCGGCTTGACCGGTCTCAGCGCCGTCCTGGCTAGGCGCGTGTCGCCGCGCGATGCGGGGACATCGGGCAAGACGCGCAACGACGCCAGGGCGTCGCTGAGGCCGGCCTCTGGTGGCCCAATGAGGCTTTTCGGATGCGTCGCGTCGCTTGGCCGATGCCACACATCGCCCGGCGCGCCGCTCCTGCCCGAAAAGCCACCTTGGGCCATCAAACCGATTCCCTCTCATCCTGAAAGGCTCTAGGCGACCTTGCCGTGGCAGTGCTTGTATTTCTTGCCCGAGCCGCAGGGGCAGGGCTCGTTGCGCCCGACCTTGCCCCAGCTGGCGGGGTTGCGCGGGTTGGGCGCGGGTGCTGCGCTGCGCCGCCTGGCCGGCGCGCCGTCGCCGCCGGCTGTGGCTTGTGCCGGCTCGCGAGCAGGCTGGGCGGCAGCCGGTGCGGTGAGCGGGGCCGGCTCGGCCCTTAGCTCGACATGGGCGAGCGTCGCCGTGACCACCTCGCGGAAGCGAGAAAGCATGGCGTCGAAAAGTTCGAAGGCCTCACGCTTGTATTCGTTGAGGGGATCGCGCTGGGCATAGGCACGCAACCCGATGCCCTGGCGCAGATGGTCGAGCGACAGCAGATGGTCCTTCCATT
>CAZKTK010000570.1:0-1946 GCA_964555535.1 uncultured Rhodospirillaceae bacterium | reverse complement strand
CAGGGCCGCAAGCGCGGCGACCTTCTTATCGATGGCAATTTGTAGAGGATCGGCCCTGGTGGTCAGAGTGGCCGCCCGACGCTCCAGGTCGGGTTGCGAGAAGAACGTGGCCACCTTGCGGGGATGAGCTTCGCGGCCATATTCCCAGAACCAGACCTCTTCGCCGTTGGCGAGGAAGACGTAAGGCACCTGAAGTTGCTCCGCGTAACCCTTGGCTTGGCCCTCGGCGGTAACAGGGTCCACGGATGCTCGTTTCGCCTCCAGCACCGCCAGCGAGCGCCCATTGCGGTCACAGAGCACGTAGTCGGCCTTGGTGCCGTCTGGCAGCGTATACTCGTAGTGAACGCTTTGGCTGTCGGTCAGGTTCCAGCCGGCATCCCCGAGCTGCGCATCGATCTTGACGCGCGAGAATGCCTCTGTTGTTGAGCTTGGACCAGCGGTTGCCATGTCTGGTAGTATCCAGACGAGCGGCATATTTGCCAAGCATTTCGCGCGTTCGAGTTCGAACCTGGCAAAATGTTAAGATCGGATTTTTCTAAACGCAGGTGGAGATGGGCTCCGGCATATGTTTTGCAGCCTGGTAACAAGAAAGGTCCAAACCCAAAATTTAAGGATTCAGATTCGGTCTTTCGAGCATGGCAAAGGCATACAAGGCTTGAATTAGAGCACCAACGGTATCGTCGTACTCTTAATGCAGAATACTTATGTGCCGAACCACGAAATCACCTTGCCGTGCTTCGACAGCGGCCTGCTTCCCCGCGAGGACTTGGAGCGACCTGACGGTTAGGGAATCGCGCTCACCCCGCTGCCTTGATCAAATCCGCGGCCCTCTCGCCGACCATAATCGCAGGCGCATTGGTGTTGCCCGAGGGCATGGTGGGGAAGATCGAGGCGTCGGCGACGCGTAAGGCCTGCATGCCGTGCACCCTGAGTTGGTCGTCGACCACGGCGCCGGGGCCCGGGCCCATGCGGCAGGTGCTGACGGGGTGGAAACCCGTCTCCGCCTTTTCACGCAGGAAGTTCTCGATCTCATCGTCGCTGCGCACGGATGTGCCGGGCGCCAATTCCTCGCCTCGATAGCGGTCCATCGGCGCGGCCTCGATGATGCTGCGCATGATCTTGAAGCCTTCGACCATGGCGTCGCGGTCCACGGCAGTGCCCAGGAAATTGAAGCGGATGGCGGGCTGTTCGGCAGGATCGGCCGAGCGGACGTGGATCGAGCCGACGCTTTCGGGTCGCAGCTGGAAGCACACCGCCGCCATACCCGGAAACGGATGGGTCTTGCGTCGCTTGAGGTCGCCCACGGAATAGGGAATGAACTGGATCTGCACATCCGGGGTCGCAAGCTCCGGCCGGGTCTTGACCCAGGCACCCATGCAAGAGGACGGCAAGCTGAGAAAACCGCTGCCGGTCGCGGCATATCTGAGGATCTGCCCGAGCAATCTCACGCCGCGCGCCGTTTCGTTGTACGAGGCCTTGGGATCCGTAACCTTCCATTGGCCGCGTGACAGCATGTGGTCCTGGAAGTTCTCGCCGACGCCGGGCAGGTCGTGGTGGACCGCGATGCCGTGCTCTTGCAGCACTTCAGGGCGGCCGATGCCGGAGAGCTCCAGGATTTGCGGCGAGGCGACAGCACCGGCGGAAAGGATTACTTCCTTTGCACACAGCGCTTCGACTATGTCGCTACCTTTTTTGTAAACAATGCCCAGGCAACGTTTGCCGTCCAACAATAGGCGTTGGGTCATCGCCTCGGTGACGATGCGGAGGTTGGGGCGGCGCTTGGCGGAACGCAGATAGGATGCCGCCGTGCTCATGCGGCGACCACCCTTTATGGTCGCCTGGAGCTTGGCGATACCTTCCTGGTCGGGGCCGTTGTAGTCGGGATTGCGGCTGATGCCGAGCGTCTCCGCCGCGGCGAACAGGCCATCATACAGCGGGAAACTGCC
>CAZKTK010000569.1:0-1952 GCA_964555535.1 uncultured Rhodospirillaceae bacterium | reverse complement strand
CCGACCAGGCTGTTGCGGTCGAACGAGGCCCAGGTCTCGGCCAGCGACGCGCCGCCGCTGAGCACATAGACCACGCCGGCCAGCAGCAGGTTGGCGCTGAGCACGCCAAACAGCAACACACCGGGAGACTTCTTGGCCTGCGCCATCGTGTTCTCCTCCTGATCTCGCTCCTGCAGGCTAGCGCTTGCGATGCCGCGCCGCCAGGGCCGTTGCGTCCGCCGTCGCCGCCAGTATACTGCGCGGCCCCGCGGAGGGGTGGCCGAGTGGCTGAAGGCGCACGCTTGGAAAGCGTGTATACGGGAAACCGTATCGAGGGTTCGAATCCCTCTCCCTCCGCCACCAAGTCTTTGATATCGCAGTATTTTCGGTCGAGATTCGAATCCTCGGTACGGTTCGCGCCGTCCCGCGGGGTTTCGCGTTGCCAGTGACGTAAGATCGAACCGGAGAGCGTGCGGTGCGGGAGGGATCGGGCCGACTCGGGCCTATTTTCTCCGCAGCCTAGTGAGGCGGTTCGAGTTTGGGAGAAGGTGTGGTGTCAGGCGCCGACAAACATAGCCGTCTGCTCGGCCCAATCGAGCGGCACATCGGTTCGCTTGATCAAAGCTTCCGCGGTCATATCGACCGGCTGGCATCCTGATAGAATCGTCTCGACGATGTCTGGCGAGAGAAAGCCAAGGGGCAGGAGCTGACTGACATAGCGGTCGCTGACGCCCTCAGCTGCTGCGATGGCTGCGACAGATGGAGTGCACCCGGCGATCAACCCATCGCACCACTTGTGCGCTCGCGCGATGGCCTTGATGAGGGCCGGATCATGGTTCGGTCGATTTTCGTCAGTGTTATGGCTCGCCAAGACGATCCGCGTCTCGACACCGCGACGCTTGAGGTTCACCGGAATCGTGTGCGGGACCCGAGAACACCATTCGCGCTCGCTCTTGGCCAAGCAGATCACCATAGGTCTCACGCTTCAAAGCATCACCGCAGATCAGGCGATGCGGCCCCAGCTGCCAGACGTCGCCCAACCGAGAGACAGCCGGCCCATCCAAATCGGGAACAGCGTCGGCTTCGGGGTCGCTGCCGTCTTCCGGGTTAAGGTCCTCGATCAGGCTGTCGATCTCCGGGATGGAAAAGCCGGTCACGCCGATATCGAAATCAAGGTCGATCTCGAGCAATCCGCCAAGCTCTATCGCCAGGATTTCCTCATCCCAGCCGGCATTGAGCGCGAGCTTGTTATCGGCGAGCACATAGGCGCGCTTCTGTGCTGCCGTCATTTGTCCAAGACGCAAACACGGCACCGTCTCGCTCTTGAGCAACTTGGCCGCCTCGACGCGGCCATGGCCGGCAAGGATCGTGCCGTCCTCGTCTATCAAGACCGGGTTGGTAAAACCGAAAATGCGGATGCTCTCGGCAATCTGCCGCACCTGCTTCTTCGAATGCGTCCTGGCGTTGCGGGTCCAGGACCGGAGTTGTTGGGGCGGAATGTGCTCGATGGCCTCCGCACCGACAGCCATCGTTGACACAGCCATGGCGCTGCTTCCTCGATTCGTGACTTCATCCGAATCAGCAGGATGCACAGAGTGGCCAAGATTTGTGTTTCACCACGTATGATTTCTGCAAATGACACGAACCATAGGCTTTCTTCCTCCCAAACACCCAACGTGGGCTGGGTCGAGCCCCATCCACGGTGAGCCGCGAGATCAAGCGCACGGGCAGGAAGAAGCCGGGCCGGCAGGCGGTCCAGCGCTCGCCGTTCGGGGCGATGCCGCCGCCTGGCACGATCATGTGGATGTGCGGATGATGGGTCATGGCCGAGCCCCATGTGTGGAGCACCGGCGTCATGCCGATGCGGGCACCGAGATGTTTTGCATCGGCGGCGATCCTCAGCATGGTCTCGGCACTCGCCTTGAACAGGATGCCGTAGACGACGGCCTTGTTCTGATAGGCGATATCGGCGA
>CAZKTK010000568.1:0-1955 GCA_964555535.1 uncultured Rhodospirillaceae bacterium | reverse complement strand
CGTACTACGGGAAGTCGCAGACAAGGAGCGGATCCATGTCGAAGCAAGTCCATCCGGCTCTTCAAGTTGCTGGCATCGCGACGCCGGCCTCGATGCCAACGGCCTGGCGCCAGGACAATGTCGTCGGCGCGTTTTTGTGCCCGGACGAGCATATTGCCAGCATGCCGGGCGACGACATGGTGTTCTATATGTGCCTTCCCCACGCTCATGAGCAAGGCACCCGGCACGCGATCCGAGACGGGCTGGATATCATCAACTCCGTGACGGCTCTCAACGGCCGCATGAAGGGCAATGCGCCTGTTTCTCTTTCGCTCAGGCTCAGTGACACGTGCCTGGAGGTTTCCGGAGAAGTGGGAGACGCTCGAAGCCCTAAAGCAGCTGCGATGCCTGCTCCTTGGACCAACCGCGGTCATTTGCCGGTCGAGCCGAAGGTGAAACAGCAGTTGGCAGCGATACTGGCAGCCGATGTGGCCGGCTACTCACGCCTGATGGGAGACGATGAGCGCGCGACGATCGCCACCATCACCGAGTATCGCGGTATCTATCGCGAGTGTGTCGAGGCCAATGGCGGGCGGGTGGTGGATATGGCGGGTGATTCCGTCCTCGCCGTCTTCCCCAGCGCCTGCGGCGCCGTGCGAGCGGCGGTGGAGGCGCAAGCGGTGCTGACCGAACGCAACGAAGCGCTGCCCGAGTCCAGACAGATGCATTTCCGGGCGGGCGTCAATCTCGGCGATATCTACGAGCACATGGATGGCACCGTCTTTGGCGACGCTGTGAACATCGCGGCGCGTTTGGAAGGCCTGGCTGAGGCCGGCGGGGTTATGATCTCTGAGTTCGCCTATCAGCAAGTACGTCGCAACCCGGATATGACCTTTGCCGATGCGGGTACGCACCATGTCAAGAATATCGCCGAACCGGTGGTGGCCTATCGGGTGTGCGCGCCAGAAAAAGACGTCGTCGAACCATTCCCATTGGCACCGTCCGAGCTGCGCAACGCAGCGCCGCGCCGCTCGCTTGCCGCGGCCGTCAGCGGCGTGATGGTCGTGGTAGCCGGGCTCAGCGCATGGCAATTTCTCGGTTTCTCCACGGCGACCGCCGAGGCCCCCGTGCGGATCGTCGCTGCCGCGCCAAGTCACGAGCCCAGCGCTGATCGGGAGCATCTTGCTAATGATCCCGGCGCCAAGATGGCTACCGCAAGACTGGACGTCCCTAGAGCCGATTCCAGGCAAGGGGCAGGTTGGGAGATAGTCGAAGAGACAAGCCTATCAGGCCTTGTCAGCGGAACCGTGCGGCGCGGGTCCGTTCTCGAAACCATGTCGGGAAGCACCTACGAGGTGACCGATTTCTCGGTACAGTTCGCCCTCGAGATTCAGCCCCAGGTGACGGTGCTACACAACGGGGAAAGCTACAAGCTCTTGGTCGAGGGCATTGATGAGCCCTTGATATGCAGGAAGCTCGTATAGGCGTTTCGTGAACCGACCCATACTGTTTGACGGGATGCAGCGTAGCGGTAGCATGCGTCGCGGAGCCGCACGTCATATGCGCCCTCAGGCAGCGTCCGAAGCTGCCCCCAGAGAGTCCGGCATTGGCTAAACCATGCCTGCCCGCCTGTCGCCGCGAAATGCGCGGTGCCGGGGCAAATGCGGGCATGCCCTGGGTCACCCCTGTGCCTTGACCACCTCGCCGTTGCGCTCGCAATCCGGGCTAGCCAAGGCCAAGAAGGCGTCCGATATGGCGTCAGGCGTCAGCAAGGTCTGGGGGTCCTCGCCCGGCATGGCCTTGGCACGCATGGCGGTGCGGATTTTGCCCGGGTCGAGGGCGTTGACGCGAACATGGCTCTTGGCGACTTCCGCGGCGTAGACACGCACCAGCCCTTCCAGCCCCGCCTTGGCAACCGCATAGGCGCCCCAATAGGCGCGCGGGCGCGACGCGACGCCAGAGGTGACGAAGATGGC
>CAZKTK010000567.1:0-1963 GCA_964555535.1 uncultured Rhodospirillaceae bacterium | reverse complement strand
AGAAAAAGGCGAAGAAGACGATCAGCGAGATGTAGAGCAGCAGATAGAGCGGCTGGCCGCGCCCGAGATAGCTGGTGACCGCGGTCAGCCATTCCGGCCCCGTGCCGGCCGAGAAGCTCAGCGCGGTGATCGGCAGCAGCAGCAGCGAGCTGGCGAAGATCGGCGGGATCACGCCGGCGGTGTTCAGCTTCAACGGCAGATGAGAGCTCTCGCCGCCGAACATGCGGTTGCCGACCTGACGCTTGGGATACTGCACCACCAGGCGCCGCTGGGCCCGCTCTATGAAGATGATGAAGGCGATCACGGCAACCGACATGACCATCAGGAAGATGATGAACAGCACCGGCAGCGCGCCGGTGCGGCCGAGCTCCAGGGTACTGACCAGTGCCCGCGGCAGCTCCGCGACGATGCCGGCCATGATGATCAGCGAGATGCCGTTGCCGACGCCGCGCGCCGTGATCTGCTCGCCGAGCCACATCAGGAAGATGGTGCCGCAGGTCAGCGTGACGACGGTGGTGAAGCGGAAACCGAGGCCCGGATCGATCACTGCGCTGCCTTGGGACGAGGTCATGCCCTCAAGCCCGACGGCAATGCCCATGGCCTGCAGCATGGCCAGGATGACCGTGCCGTAGCGCGTATATTGCGTGATCTTGCGCCGCCCCGACTCGCCTTCCTTCTTCCAGGCCTCCAGGGTCGGCGAGACCGTGGTCAGCAGCTGGATCATGATCGAGGCCGAGATATACGGCATGATGTTGAGGGCGAAGATGGTCATGCGCCCGAGCGCACCGCCGGCAAACATGTTGAACATGCCGAGGATGCCGCCAGCCTGCTGGCTGAAGATGTCTTCCAGGACCACCGGATCGACGCCCGGAATCGGAATGTAGGTACCGAGCCGATAGATGATCAGCGCCCCAACCGTGAACCAGAGGCGCTTCTTCAGCTCGGTCGCCTTGGCCAGGCTGCCGAAATTGAATTGCGAAGCAAGTTGCTCGGCCGCCGATGCCATGGCCTATCCTTCGGGCTCTGTCCGCGTCCGCGCGGTCTTCGTCACGCGTCGCCCTCGGCGGCCTTGTCGGCGCCGAGAATGGTAATGGATCCGCCCGCTTTCTCGACCGCGGCCACAGCCGATTTCGAGGCGCCGGCAACCGTGATCGCAAGCTTGGCCTCGAGCGTGCCCTTGCCGAGCAAGCGAACACCATCCCGGATATGGGTAACGACCCCCGCCGCCTTCAAGGTCTCGGCGGTCACGGGCTCCTTGGCGTCGAGCTTGCCGGCATCCACGGCCTGCTGCAGACGGCCCAGATTCACCACCACGTAGCGCTTGGCGAAGATGTTGTTGAAGCCGCGCTTCGGCATGCGCCGGTCGAGCGGCATCTGGCCGCCCTCGAAGCCCTTGATGGCCACGCCGCTGCGGGACTTCTGACCCTTCATGCCGCGGCCGCCGGTCTTGCCCTTGCCCGAGCCGATGCCGCGCCCGACGCGAATGCGTTCGCGCCTCGAGCCGTCGTTGTCGGCGATCTCATTCAGCTTCATCGTCTCTTCCTCCGGCCTCAGCCAGCCTCTTCGACCCGCACCAGGTGCTGGACCTTGGTGATCATGCCGCGCACGGCGGGCGTATCCTCAAGTTCGCGGGTGCGGTGCATCTTGTTCAGTCCGAGCCCGATCAGGGTCTGGCGCTGATCGCGCCTGCGCCCGATTGGGCTGCCGATCTGGGTCACCGTGAGGCGCCCGGCGGCGGCCTTCTTTTTTGCTGCCATGCTCGCCCCCTACTCGCTGGCGGGCGCCGGCTCGACGTCCTCGCGACGGCCGACAAGATCGCTGACCTTCTTGCCACGCTTGTTGGCAATCATGCGCGGCGAGCGCATGCGGCTCAAAGCCTCGAAAGTGGCACGGATCATGTTGTGGGGATTGGAGGTGCCGATCGACTTGGTCACCACGTCCTGCACGCCAAGGGTCTCGAAGA
>CAZKTK010000566.1:0-1964 GCA_964555535.1 uncultured Rhodospirillaceae bacterium | reverse complement strand
GCCATATATGAATCACAGTCACCAAGTTGAGCTTTCCGCAGCCTGTTATCGACGGTGCTTGGCTTTCTTTCAGGATAAGGAAAAGGCCCGTCGTTTCTTCGCAATCTACAAGATCCCCGAGTATGAGACATCTGGAAAGACGCCCAGCCAGTTGGCCGCCGAGCTTGCTGCCTATTACATGCGAAATTTCTGGTGCAACGGATCCTGCAGGAAAGGGATAACGCCGGGGCACCTGATGAACGAGATTTCCAAGATGCGGAAAGCGGGCTATTTAATCTGAATGCGCGCTGCGGCGGAGGTCCGATATAGCCGAACAAGACCTGATCTTGTTTGGAGACTTCCTCGTGACGGACCTCAGCATCACCTACCGGCCCATCGAGAGCCTGACGCCCCATAAAGGGAACCCACGCACCCACAGCAAGGCACAGATCCGGCAGATCGCCAAGATCATCTCCGCGGTCGGATTCACCAACCCGATCCTCGTCACCCGTGACGGAGAAGTCCTCGCCGGCCACGGGCGGCTCGAAGCTGCGAAGCAGCTCGGCATGGCCGATGTGCCCACGATTACTCTCGACGACATGACGCCGGCGCAGAAGCGCGCCTATGTCATCGCCGACAACAAGATCGCCGAGAATGCCGGCTGGGACCGGGAGGCGCTGAGGCTCGAGCTGGAGTACGTGATCGACATCGATCCGGATTTCGACATCACGCTCACGGGCTTCGAGACTGCCGAGATCGATCTGCTGATCGGGGAGGGCGCCGATGGCGAGCCCGATCCCTTCGACAAGATCGCCGATCCCCCCAACGACGCCGTTCCCATCAGCCGGCCCGGCGATCTCTGGCAGATCGGTCCCCACCGCTTGTTGTGCGGAGACGCCTTGGATCCCGCGGCCTACGGCACGCTCATGGGAGACGAGAAGGCGCAGGCCGTCTTCACCGACCCGCCCTATAACGTGCCCATAGACGGACATGTCTGCGGCCTCGGCGTTGTCCATCATCCCGACTTCGCCATGGCCTCGGGCGAGATGAGCGAATCCGAGTTCGCCGCCTTTCTCCAAACGGCACTCGGGAATCTCGTATCGGCCAGCGTCGACGGCGCCCTGCACTACATCTGCATGGACTGGCGCCATGTCGGCGAGCTACTGACGGCGGCAAGGCCGATCTATTCCGAACAGAAGAACCTCTGCGTCTGGAACAAGACCAATGCCGGCATGGGCTCGCTGTACCGCTCCAAGCACGAGCTGGTCTTCGTTTTCAAGGCCGGATCGGCACCGCACATCAACAATGTGGAGCTCGGCCGCCTCGGGCGCTACCGCACCAACGTCTGGGACTATGCCGGCATCACCGCCTTCGGCGCCGGTCGCGCGGAAGCGCTGGCGACCCATCCCACCGTCAAGCCGGTGGCCATGGTGGCGGATGCCATCCAGGACTGTACCGGGCGCGGCGATATCGTCCTCGATGCCTTCGCCGGCAGCGGCACGACGCTGCTTGCAGCCGAGCGTACGGGCCGCCGCGGCTATGCTATGGAGCTCGACCCGGGATATGTCGATGCGGCCGTTCGCCGCATTTCAGAAGCCACTGGGCACGAAGCTATCCATGTCCCCAGCGGCATCACCTTCACCGAGTTCGCCTGCATTCTGGCGTAAGGAGGCTCTCATGAGTGATAACGACGACGACGATTACGAAGTCGGGTATGGCAAGCCGCCAAAGCATACCCGATTTCAGCCTGGAGTATCCGGGAACCGAAAGGGGCGTCCACGGGCCGACAAGCCCAAGCCGCTCGATATCATTACATCGCTCTTGGAAGAATTGGTTGTCATTCGCGTGAATGGCAAACGCATGAAGGTGACGGCGTTCGAAGCCATGATCCGTGCAATGATCGCGGAGGCGTCACGAGGCAAACATATCGCTTTCTCACGGGTCATGCAGGATTTGAAGGACATGGGCTATAGGCCGCCTGAGCC
>CAZKTK010000565.1:0-1973 GCA_964555535.1 uncultured Rhodospirillaceae bacterium | reverse complement strand
AAAATCTCTGCCTCGTGACATGAAACATCAAGTTCATCTGGGAAATAGGGGATTAGTCAAGCCTTGGCAGTAGGGTTGTTAATTTGCGGTGCATTCATACCATGGATAGTAGGTCCAGTATAGCGATACTACGGGTATAAAGCGACTAAAGAGATGCCCAAATCGGCATTCCTCAAAACACCGGCACTTCCCGATACCCGCCCCACATCGCCTTGAGGCATTCGACGATCTCGCCCATCGAGGCGCGGGCTTCCACCAGCTCGATCGTCACCGGCATGATGTTGGCGCTTTCGTCTGCCGCGACCTCGCGCAGTTTCTGCATCAGCGCGTCGACCTTGGCGTTGTCGCGCTCTTCGCGGGTCTTGTGCAGGGCGGCGATCTGGCGGCGCTCGGTTTCGGGGTCGTAGGGGTGGACGTCGATGTCCGGGTCGGCCTCGTCGGTCTCGACATACTTGTTGACGCCGATCACGGTCTGCTCGCCGCTTTCGCGCGCCAAAGCCTCGTTGTAGGCGGAGTCGGCGATCTCGCGCTGGAACCAGCCGGCCTCGATGGCCTTGATGGTGCCGCCCAGCTCGTCGACCTTGTCGAGGATGGCGAATATCTCCCGCTCCATCTTCGTGGTCAGGTGCTCGACGTAATATGAGCCGCCCAAGGGATCGACCACGGCGGTGACGTTGCTTTCGTCCGCCATCACCTGCTGGGTGCGCAGCGCGAGGCGCATGGCCTCCTCGGTGGGGATGGTGAAGGCCTCGTCCATGCCGTTGGTGTGCAGGCTCTGGCAGCCGCCGAGCACGGCGGCGAGCGCCTGATAGGCGGTGCGCACCAGGTTCACCTGATATTGCGGCTTGGTGAGCGTCGCCGCCGCCGTCTGGGCGTGGAAGCGGAGCCGCATGGACTCGGCCTTTTGCGCGCCGAAACGGGTCTTCATGATCTTGGCATAGACCCGGCGGAGCGCGCGGAACTTCGCCACCTCCTCGAACATGTCGGCCTGGCTGACGAAGAAGAACGAAAGCCTGGGCGCGAAGTCGTCCACTGACAGCCCCGAGGCCACCACCTCCTCCACATAGGCGATGGTGTTGGCCATGGTGAAGGCGGCTTCCTGCACGGGCGTCGCGCCGGCTTCCGAGATGTGATAGCCGGAGATGTTGACCGGATTGTAGCGCCGCATGTGCTTGGCGCCGTAGGCGATGCAGTCGCGCACCAGGCGCACCGAGGGGCGGATCGGATAGATCCATTCCTTCTGCGCCACGTATTCCTTGAGGATGTCGGCCTGGATGGTGCCGGAGAGATCGTTGAGGTCATAGCCGCGGCGCTTCCCGAGCGCGATATACATGGCGTACATCACCCAGGCGCTCGGGTTGATGGTCAGCGAGACGGAGATCTTTGTCAGATCGATGCCGTCGAACAGCGTCTCCATGTCGTCGATGGTGTCGATCGCCACGCCCTCGCGGCCCACCTCGCCATGGCTCATGGCATGGTCGGAGTCGTAGCCCATCAAGGTCGGCATGTCGAAATCGGTCGAGAGCCCGCTCTGGCCCTGGTCCAGCAGATAGCGGAAGCGCTCGTTGGTGTCCTCGCCCGTGCCGAAGCCGGCGATCTGGCGCATGGTCCAGAGGCGGCCGCGATACATGGTGGGGTAGGGGCCGCGGGTGAAGGGGTAGCGTCCCGGCAGGCCGATATCCTCGAGCGGCGTGTCGGCCACATCGAGCGCGGTATAGGTGCGCTTAAGGTCGAAGCCGGACTTGGTGCCGTAGCTTTCCCGGGATTCCGGCTGGCGGGCGAGGAAGGCGGCCACGTCCTCGCGCTCCCACTCGGCGCAAGCCTGCTCCAGCTGCTCCAATGCCATGCCGTCGTGAACCGCGCTCGCCTTGTTCATGCCGCGCCCTCCCGGTTGAGAATGTCCAACAATGCCAGCGCCGCCCCGTGCGGGTCCAGCTCTCGTGCGCCGACGCGGTCGATGATGGCCTGGGCTT
>CAZKTK010000564.1:0-1991 GCA_964555535.1 uncultured Rhodospirillaceae bacterium | reverse complement strand
CATGTCGCGATAGGGGCCGTCCTCGCCATAGCCGGAAATATCGCAGGTGATGAGGCGCGGATTGGCCTCGCGCATGGCCTCCGAGCCCACGCCGGCGCGCTCCGCCGCGCCCGGGGCCAGGTTCTGGATATAGACGTCCGCCTTCGACATTATCCGTTCTAAAACAGATACATCATCACCATTCTTTATGTTGAGAGTGAGAGATTCCTTGCCCCGATTGAGCCAGACGAAATAGGCGCTCTCGCCGTCCACCACGTGGTCGTAGTTCCGCGCGAAGTCGCCCTCGGCGCGCTCGATCTTGATGACACGGGCGCCCGCGTCGGCCAGCCGCGACGAGCACAGCGGCGCGGCCACTGCCTGTTCGAGGGCGACGACGAGAATACCGTCGAGCGGAGGGGCTTCGCCGCTCATATGTCAGTAGGAGCGCGGCATGCCGAGCACCTTGTGCCCGATATAGGCCAGGATCATGTTGGTCGAGATCGGCGCAATCTGATAGAGCCGCGCCTCGCGATATTTGCGCTCGATATCGTATTCCTCGGCAAAGCCGAAACCGCCATGGGTCTGCAGGCAGGCCTCGGCCGCGGCCCAGGACGCCTCGGAGGCGAGCAGCTTTGCGGTATTGGCCTCGGGCCCGCAGGGCTTGCCAGCCTCGAACAGGGCCGCTGCCTTGCGCACCATCATCTCGGCCGCCTGCAATTGCGCCCAGGCCCGCGCGATGGGGAACTGCACGCCCTGGTTCTTGCCGATCGGCGCGCCGAAGACCTCCCGCTCGCTGGCATAGGCGCTGGCACGATCGATGAAGAAGCGCGCATCGCCCAGGCTTTCCGAGGAAATCAGGATGCGCTCGGCATTCATGCCGTCGAGAATGTAGTCGAAGCCCCGGCCCTCCTCGCCGACCAGGCTGTCGGCCGGGATATGCAGGTCGTCGAAAAAGAGCTCGGTCGTGGCATGATTGATCATGGTGCGGATCGGCCGGATGGTGAGCCCGTCTCCCACCGCCGTGCGCATATCCACCAAGAATACCGAGAGGCCGTGGCGCCGCGACTTGACCTCTTCATGGGGCGTGGTGCGCGCCAGCAGCACCATCAGGTCCGAATGCTCCGTGCGGCTGATCCAGACTTTCTGACCGTTGACCCGATAGCCGTTGCCGTCCCGCACCGCCGTGGTGCGCAGGCTGGTGGTATCGGAGCCCGTGGTCGGCTCGGTCACGGCAAAGGCCTGCAAGCGCAGCGCGCCTGAGGCAATGCCCGGCAGGTAGTCCTGCTTCTGGGCTGCGGACCCGTGCTTGAGCACCGTGCCCATGGTGTACATCTGGGCGTGGCAGGCCGCACCGTTGCAGCCAGCCCGGTGGATCTCCTCCAGCACCGCGCCGGCGGCAGAAATGGGCAAACCGCTGCCGCCATACTCCTCCGGGATGAGAGCGGCGAGATAGCCGGCCTCGGTCAAGGCCGTGACAAATTCCTTCGGATAGGCGCGTTCGCGATCGAGGGCGCGCCAATATTCGCCGGGAAAGTCCTTGCAAAGGGCGCGCACGCCCTCCCGTATCTCGGGATAGGTCTCGCCGATCGGGACCGCCACGTCCTCGCCGGCACTCGCATCCACACCGTCCATCATGCTCGCCTGTCGCGTTATGCTTTTCGCAGTCGCAACATATCGGCCCGTCGAATGGCCCACAAGCAAGCAAAGAAAAAGGGGCCGCGAGGCCCCATCGGATGTCGGTTATGTGCGGCAGATCAGACGAGGATGTCTATCTGCGCGCCACGCTCTCCCTCCGGACGGGTGTCGCTGGTCTCTTCCGTCTCGGCAACTTGGGCCGGCGCCGTCGGCTCGGTCTGGGTGGTGCCGTCAGCTCCGATAACCGCGAGGTCCGTGTCGGAAGCGGCGGCGGGATTCGCCGTGGTGCTCTCAACTTCCTCGCGCTCCTGGCGCGTCGTTTCCTTGATCCTCCCCCACTGAATTGGTCCATGTCCTATCATCAGGAATTGGAGGAG
>CAZKTK010000563.1:0-1995 GCA_964555535.1 uncultured Rhodospirillaceae bacterium | reverse complement strand
TGGGCGAAGCGATGGTTGAAGCTGCCCTTGCCGGCGCCGCCGACATGGATCAGCGCACCGTCGAAGACCATTCCCCCCGCCTCGTCCACGTGAAAGCCCTGCCACAGCATGTGGCTGATCACGCGGCCCGACTGGGAGATGCCGAAGATCAGGGCATGGTCGATACTCTCCTGGCCGCGGAAATGCGACATGGCATCGCGGATCGCCGCCAGCCCGAGCCCGACGATCACTGGGCGCGAGCGGTAGACCACCTCGTAAAGCAGGCCCGGCGCGAACCCCCCTTGCAGCCAGATATGGGTGGCGTCGGCGACGGGCTCGCCGCCGTCCTCGCGGGCGAATCGCCATTGCTCGCGCGGTATCTCGCGCCGTGCATCGCCCTGGCGGTCGCGCACCGTCAGTCTGGCGTCGGCCTGATCCACATCGAGCGCGGGATAGCCGCGCGAGTTGCCCCAGGCCACGGGCTGGCTCGCCTCGCGCGCCTTGACCGTGATTTCCGCCGACAGCCAGCCTTCGATGCCTTCGGCAAGCGGCAATTCCAGTTGCAGCCGGTCGTCGCCCTCCAGCACGTCCCAGTTCCAGCCGCTCCACAACAGCGTGTAGCCCTGTTCGAAGAGAAAGCCGTTTCCCGCATGGTCCAGGCTTTGCGGATCGCTGCTGCCAGTCCCCTCGTTGAAGAAGCTCAGCATGCCGACCCGGCCGCGGTTTCCCACCTCGTAGAGCAAGCGCCGGTTGGCGCGCGCGGGATTTGCCGGGCGCAGCATGAGGAAGTCGCCAGCGAAGCGCACCATGCCGTCCGCATCGCGCAGGGCATGAGCGATATCGACAACCGCGGCGTTGGCAGGATCGTCGGGATCGATGGCGTAATGCAAGCGGCCCGAGAGCTTTTCATAGGCGCCGGCCGTGCCGAAGCTTTCGCCATCGGCGAAGGCGCTTTGATGGCTCACCTCGACACGCTCGACCGCCGCCCAGGCGGGCGTCGCCAAACACATCAGCAATACCCCGATCCATGCCTTCATCGCTGCTTCCCTGTTGCCAGCCTTGTCTCCGCTCAGTATAGCCGGAGGGCACAAGCGAAAGGAAAGTCATGCGCCTGGTACAGTTCCGCAGCCGCGAAGGTGCCCGCCGCGTCGGCGTGCCCGAGGGCGACGCACTGCGCATCGTCGAGGAGTTCGAAAGCGTCTACGACCTGGCGATCGCTGCGGCGCGCGCCGGCAGCGGCCTGGAAGCGCTGGTGCGCGAGCAACTGGGCAGCGCCAGCGAAGACTATGAGGCGGCGCTGGCCGAGAACCGTGTGCTAGCGCCGATCGACCATGCCGACCCGGCCCATTGCCTGGTCAGCGGTACCGGGCTGTCCCATCTCGGCAGCGCCCAGGCGCGCGACAAGATGCACGCCAAGCTCAGCAGCGGCGAGGACCTGACCGACTCCATGAAGATGTTCAAGGCGGGCATCGACGGCGGCAAGCCTGCCGAGGGCGAGATCGGCGCGGACCCGGAGTGGTTCTGGAAGGGCGACGGCTCCATCGTGGTGCCGACGGGCCGCCCTCTGGTCAGCCCCGGCTTCGCGCTCGACGGCGGCGAGGAGGCGGAGGTCGCGGGCATCTACGTCATCGCCGACGATGGCAGGCCGTTGCGCATCGGCTTTGCGCTTGCCAACGAGTTCGCCGACCACGTGTTGGAACGGCAGAACTATCTATTGCTGGCGCACTCGAAATTGCGCCCCTGCGCCCTCGGCCCGGAGCTGCGCCTCGGTGCCCTGCCCGCCAGTGTCGATGGCACGACACGCGTGCTGCGCGGTCAGGACACGCTGTGGCAAGGCCCGTTCCTTTCCGGCGAGGACAATATGAGCCACAGCGTCGCCAATCTCGAACACCACCACTTCAAGTACCAGCTCTGCCGCCGCCCCGGCGACATCCACATCCACTTTTTGGGTGCCGGCACCATCAGCTTCGCCGACGCGATCAAGGCGGAGGAAGGCGACATCTTCGAGATCGACGT
>CAZKTK010000562.1:0-2002 GCA_964555535.1 uncultured Rhodospirillaceae bacterium | reverse complement strand
TTCGACCGCTGCATCGCCACGCCGGACATGATGGCCGTGGTCGGCAAGCTGGGTAAGGTTCTCGGCCCGCGCGGCCTGATGCCCAATCCGAAGCTTGGCACGGTGACGCCGAACGTGACTCAGGCCATCAAGGACGCCAAAGGCGGCCAGGTCGAATTTCGCGTCGAGAAGGCTGGCGTGATTCATGCCGGCATCGGCAAGGCGAGCTTCGATGCCGCCGCCCTGGTGGAGAACGTGGAAGCGTTCGTTGGCGCCATCAACAAGGCGAAGCCGAGCGGCGCCAAGGGTATCTACCTGAAGCGCGCATCGCTCAGCTCTACCATGGGACCTGGCATCAAGCTGGAGCCCGAGGAATTGGTTAAGCTCTGACCGGCCCTGCCGGCTGAGTTCGTAACGACCCGGTGGGCGAAAGCCCGCCAGAGACCTGTCCGAGACCATGGGTGCCACGCAAAGGCCATGGCAGAAGCCCCATGCAGACAGGCGGAAGATCGAAGGCCATGCCCGCCGCGTGCGGGTGCGCCGTTCGGTCGCTGCCTCCCGGATAGGAAATGCGGTCCCGTCAAGGGGCCGGAGATGCAACCGGACCTTCGTGCCGGACAGGTCTGACCTGTCTCGGCGGGAAGGCAGCGTCATGGAGGCGCACTGTGGATCGAGCCGCAAAAGAAGCGATGGTCGCATCGCTGCATGAAGTCTTCAGCAATGCCAATGCCGTTGTGGTGACCCACAATCTCGGCATCACGGCGGGTGAGGCGACGGAGCTGCGCCGGCAAATGCGTGCCGCGGGTGCCCGTTTCCGGGTGACCAAGAACAGCCTGACGAAGCGCGCCCTGGCCGACACGCCGTACGACCATCTGGCCGGCCTGTTCAGCGGCCCGACGGCTATCGCCGTGTCGGAGGACCCGGTCGCGGCCGCCAAGGCCACCGTGGACTTCGCCAAGGACAACGAGAATCTGATCATCCTCGGTGGTGGCCTTGGTGCCACGGCTCTTGCCGAGGCCGATGTCAAGAATCTCGCCAGTCTGCCGTCGCTCGATGAGCTGCGCGGCAAGATTGTCGGGCTGCTCAATGCTCCCGCCACGAAGATCGCCGGTGTCCTGCAGGCCCCGGCCGGTCAGTTGGCGCGGGTCATCGACGCCCACGCCAAAGCCCAAGAGGCGGCCTGAGCCCAGGCCCGTCGACAGGAACAGAACGGCGACCTGACCTCAGGCGCGCCCGTAGACAAGAAATCTCAGACCAGGAGTAAGAAACATGGCTGATCTCGAAAAGATTGCGGAGGATCTCTCCGCGCTGACGGTTCTGGAAGCCTCCGAGCTTGCGACGCTGCTTGAGGAGAAGTGGGGCGTTTCCGCCGCGGCGCCGGTGGCCGTGGCCGCCGCGCCGGCAGCCGGTGGCGGCGACGCCGCAGCCGAAGAGAAGACCGAGTTCGATGTCATTCTCGCGAGCTTCGGCGACAAGAAGATCAACGTCATCAAGGAAGTTCGCGGCATCACCGGCCTTGGCCTCAAGGAAGCCAAGGATCTCGTCGAGGGCGCGCCCAAGCCGGTCAAGGAAGGCGTCACCAAGGACGAGGCCGAGGAGATCAAAGGCAAGCTCGAGGGCGCCGGGGCTACCGTCGAGGTCAAATAGTCGCACGTCTTTCGGGGCCGCGGCCACAGGTGCTGCGGCCCCCTCTTGACATTCGACGGCGATTTTACGAGATTCGTCGTTCGGCATAACTGACGGCAGCGACACTGTTCGACATATTGGTACCGGATCCCATCCGGAAGCATCTGATTCGCCTCTGCACCGCTTCCCATTAAGCGGGCGCAGGTGGTCGCTCGCTCTTTTGGTGCGTGTAACGCGCATCGCAAGGGCGGGAACGCTTTCGCTGAATTCCGGCCAAGCCCGCGGCTCTGCGGGCGTGCTGCCGTGCGTCAACCTCGTATTTGAGGAGAAGGCATGACCTTGTCGTTCACTGGGCGCAAGCGCATTCGCAAATCCTACGGCGGCTCTTCCGCAGTCG
>CAZKTK010000561.1:0-2028 GCA_964555535.1 uncultured Rhodospirillaceae bacterium | reverse complement strand
TCAGGTCGAGGCCGTGATGGCGCACGAGCTCGGCCATGCGCGTTTGCATCACGAGGAGATATGGCTCGCCGCGCTGTCGCTTGCGCGCCTCCTAGGCCTCGGCCTGTTCGCCTGGGCGGCGGCCACGCCCGAGATCGCCGCCGGGCTCGGTATTGCCCATGCCTCCGCAGGGGCCGAGCTGGCGCTGATCGGCTGTCTCTTCATGGCGGCAGGCCTGTTGGTCGATCCCCTGCGGGCGCTGCTTATCCGGCATTTGGAGAAGGCTGCGGACGCGTTTGCCGCGCGGCATGCCGATCCTGGCGCGCTCGCCCGTGCGCTGGTCATCCTCGATCGGGTCAATGCGGCGGCTCCCGACCCCGATCCCCTCTATGCCGCCTTGGTACAGGGGCATCCGCCGACCGCGGAACGCCTGCGCTATCTAGGTGCCGTCGCTCGTGCGGCTGTGCACGTCTTGCCGGGCGAGAAAGTCGGGCCGTAGCGCGAGCCCGTGGCCCGGCCCGTCGGGCGCGCTGAGTTGGCCATCTTCGAGGGGCGGCAGGACGGTGACCATCTCTTCGTACCAGCCGTAATAAAAGGCGCGCGTGATCTCCTGCTCCGCGACATTGCGGCAATGCATGGCCATGTGAGCGCAGACCGCAAGCGCCACCGGGCCCGAGCAGTCGTGAAAGGCCATGGGCAGGCGGAAGGCATCGGCCATGGCGGCCACGGCGCGCGCGATCCCGATGCCGCCGCCCCAGCCAATATCCATGATCGGAACCGATACAGCCTCACGCTCAATGAGGTCGCGGAAGGCCGGCAGCCCGCCGAGCGTCTCGCCGCCGGCCACCGGCGTCGTTGTGGTCGCCGAGAAGGCCGCCAGCGTGCCCATGTGATCCATGCGCACGGGATCCTCGATCCAGTCGAGCGCGAAGGGCTCCAGAGCGTCAGCGATGCGGCGCGCCGCAGGCAAGTGCCAGAGCCCGTGCAGTTCGGCCTTCAGTGCCATGCGGTTGCCGAGTGCCTTGCGCACCTTGGTGAAGGGCTCCAGCGCCGTCTCAATCTCCGCCGTCGAGATGGTCATGCCGCCATGGGCCTCGGCAGCAAAGTCGAACGGCCAGATCTTCATGGACGTGATGCCCATCTCCAACAGCTCGTGGGCAAGCTCGTCCGCACGCGTGAGGAAGGCGTCGATGTCGTCGAAGCGCTTGCCGGGATTGCGCCCGAAACTGGAAGGCCGGATACCGGTCGTTTCGCGCACGTAATCACTTCCGGCGCAGGTGTTGTAGACGGGGATGGAGTCGCGCACGGCACCACCGAGCAGTTCCGTCAGGGACTGCCCGGAGGCCTGGCCCCAGATGTCCCAAAGCGCGATATCGAGCGCCGAATGGGCGCGCATCTCCGCGCCCGTGCCGGTAAAGCCGAGATAGAAGGCGAGCGCGTCCTGCGCGGCTTCGACCTGCGTCGGGTCGCGGCCGATGAGCTTCTGCGCTGCCCAGTCATGGATATGCGTCTCTATCGGCCCGGGGCCGAAATGCACCTCGCCGAGGCCGGTCAGGCCTTCGTCGGTGTGCACCTGCACCCAGAGCATGTTGGGAAAGGGGTCGCAGCGAATCGTTTCAAGCGCGGTGATTTTCATGGCAGGTTGGTACAACACAACGGGGAGCCGTCGCCATGAGAATCGACCGCGTCGAGACCACGCTCTATCGCATCGCGCTGGAGGAGCCTGTGAAGATGGCGGGCAAGCCATTGCTCGCCGATTACGACATGGTGGTGGTCGAGATCGGCACGAGCGATGGCGCCACGGGCTGGGGGTATACGGGCGTGCATTCGGGCCACGGTGCGGCAGTGGCGGCGTTGGCGGCGGAGCCTTTCACGGCGCATCTGTTGGGCGAAGACCCGCGCCATATCGAGGCGCTGTGGCACGCGATGTGGAAGTCGGCCTATTACTCCGGCCGCGGCGGCTCGGCCGGCTTTGCCCTGGCGGCGGTGGACACGGCCTTGTGGGACCTGCGCGCGAAAAGCCTCGGCGAGCCGCTCTGGCGCCTGCTC
>CAZKTK010000560.1:0-2032 GCA_964555535.1 uncultured Rhodospirillaceae bacterium | reverse complement strand
TCAAGATCATCAACCGCATCGTGCCCAAGGCGCTCGACGCGCTGGGCTACGACGAAGCGCAGATCGCCGGCATTACGGACTATGTGGTCGGCAAGGGCACCCTCGACGGGGCACCCCATGTCAATCACCAGACGCTCAGCGCTATGGGTTTCGACACGGCGGCGATCGAGCGCGTCGAAGGCGCGCTGAACGACGCTTTCGACATTCGCTTCGTGTTCAACAAGTGGACCCTCGGCGAAGACTTCTGCCGCGAAGCTCTGGGGCTGGATGCGGCATCCCTCGCCGACCCGGCCTTCGACATCTTGTCGGCGCTTGGCTTCGACAAGGCACAGATCGAGGCCGCCAACACCTATTGCTGCGGCGCCATGACCGTGGAAGGCGCACCCGGGCTCGAAGAGGCGGACCTGGCCGTGTTCGATTGCGCCAACCCCTGCGGGCGCATCGGCACGCGGGCGCTCAGCTGGGCCAGCCACATCCACATGATGGCAGCGGCCCAGCCGTTCATCTCCGGCGCCATCTCCAAGACCATCAACATGCCCAATTCCGCCTCCGTCGCGGATTGCCAGGAGGCCTATCAGCTGTCCTGGCAACTGGGCCTGAAGGCGACGGCGCTCTACCGCGACGGCTCCAAGCTTAGCCAACCCTTGAGCGCATTGGTCGGCGAGGAAGAGGACGAGGCGAAAGAAACCGCCGAGGACGTGGTCGAAGAGGCCGCGTCACCGACAGCCGCCATCGCCGAGCGCGTGGTCGAGGCCGTGGCTCACGAAGCCAACGAGCGCGAGCGCCTGCCCCATCGCCGCAAGGGCTACACCCAGAAGGCAGTGGTCGGTGGCCACAAGGTGTACTTACGCACCGGCGAATACAGCGACGGCCGCCTCGGCGAGATATTCATCGACATGCACAAGGAGGGCGCCGCCTTCCGCAGCCTGATGAACAACTTCGCCATCGCGGTATCCATCGGTCTGCAATACGGCGTGCCGCTGGAGGAATTCGTCGAAGCCTTCACCTTCACCCGCTTCGAGCCGAGCGGCATGGTCGAGGGCAACGATACCATTCGTATGGCAACGTCCATTCTCGACTATGTCTTCCGCGAACTCGCCATCTCCTATCTCGACCGCAACGACCTTGCCCACGTCAAGCCCGAGGACCTGCGTCCGGACGCCGTCGGCAAGGGCGAGAGCCAGAGCGAGATCATGGCCGCCGCCACACCGGATGCGGAGCGTGCGGCCGGCCTGCAGGCCCTGGTCAGCCCGGGCTTCGTGCGCGGCCGCCTGCGGGTGCTCGACGGCGGCGCCGCAGCGGCGACAGCGACGGCAACCGTGACCGCCGAAGCGACCCTCGAGGCCGAGATGGCCCTGCCCGCCAGCGCCGGCGCGGCACAGGCGGGGGTCGCGGTCGGCGTGGCGATGGGCGCCGGCGACGGCCGCCAGGCCCAGGTCGCCGAGGCCCGCATCAAGGGCTACGAAGGAGATCCCTGTTCGGAATGCGGAAACTTCACTCTGGTGCGCAACGGGACCTGCCTCAAATGCGATACCTGCGGCGGCACCAGCGGCTGCTCCTGACGGTCGGAGCATGCTCTGGCGAAACCCCTGATGGGTGACGCGAAGGCCCCAGCGGCCTAGACCGCCCACCACCGGTGGGACACCTCCTCCTGTAGACTGAGGAGCGCGGACGAGGCAGCCGCGCTCCTTTTTTCACCAGGTCGGTAACACCTGCTTAGGCGCCTCGTCTGCGACCACTTCCGTCGTCCAGCGCCAGCGTTGCTCATTGTAGTCTTCCGGGTGGAAATAGCGCGGTACGCCGTCTTCCGGCCGCTGGGAAATGGCGACCCCGTGCATGGCCATGAGGAACTCGATCGCGAAACGCGCCAGATCGTGGGCCAGCGTTCGCGGCGAATGGAACCATTTCATGGTCCGTAGGATAGAGACTCCCTCATTGCGTGTCAAAACCCTGCCAAAAATCTCCATAGGTGTGTTACAACGCCTTGAGCCACCGCCACCCGCGGGGTAGCTTGCCTTGCACAGCAACACGC
>CAZKTK010000559.1:0-2051 GCA_964555535.1 uncultured Rhodospirillaceae bacterium | reverse complement strand
GGAAGTGTCCACCGTCCAGCAACAGGTTCTGGCCGGTGATGAAACCGGCATGGGCACTGCAAAGGAAGGCGCAGGCACGGCCGAACTCGTTCGGATCGCCGAAGCGCCCGGCGGGGATGTTGGCGAGCATGCCGGCGCGTACCGTCTCGACGTCCTGCTGGCGGGCCTCGGCCGCGCCCTTCATGCCGACGGCGAGACGGTCGGTCTCGAACAGGCCCGGCTGCAAGTTGTTGACCGCGACATTATAGGGCGCCACCTCGCGCGACAGCGATGCGACGAAGCCGGTCAGCCCGGAGCGCGCCGCGCTCGACATGGCGAGCCCCGGAAACGGCATGCGCACCGCCACCGAGGTGACGTTGACGATACGCCCGAAACGGCGCTCGATCATGCCATCCACGCAAACCTTGATCAGCTCGATCGGCGTCATCATGTTGGCGGTGATGCCCGCGTCCCATTCCTCGCGCTGCCAGTCGCGGAAGCCGCCGGGCGGCGGGCCGCCATTGTTGTTGACCAGGATATCGGGCTCGGCACAGGCTTCGAGCAATTTCGCCCGGCCCGCTTCGGTATCGAGATCGGCGACCACAGGCGTCGCGGTGACACCGGTCGCGGCGGCGATGGCCTCCGCCGTGCTCGCCACCACGGCCGCGTCGCGGCCGTTGATCACCACGTCGACGCCGTCCTCGGCCAGCGCCGTGGCGCAAGCCCGCCCCAAGCCGCGGCTGGAGGCGCAGACGATGGCCTTGCGGCCCTTGAGCCCGAGATCCATGCGCCCTACTCCGCCGCCACGGCCGCCTTGTCGAGGCGGCGGCCCTTGAGCGCCTCGGCAATGAGGAAGGCAAGCTCCAGGCTCTGGGAGGCATTGAGGCGCGGGTCGCAATGGGTGTGATAGCGGTCCGACAGGTCCTCGTCGCTGATGGCCTGGGCGCCGCCGATGCACTCGGTGACATCGCGCCCGGTCATCTCGAAATGCACGCCGCCGGCATAGGTGCCCTCGGCATCGTGGGCGGCGAAGAAACCCTTTACCTCGGCCAGCACCCGGTCGAAGGGGCGCGTCTTGTAACCGGACGACGACTTGATGGTGTTGGCGTGCATGGGATCGCACGACCAGACCATCGAGCGGCCCTCGGCCTGTACCCGGCGCAGCAAGGGCGGCAGCAGCTCCTGCACCTTGTCCGAGCCCATGCGCGAGATCAGGGTCAAGCGGCCCGGGCGGTTCTCCGGATTGAGCGCGTCGATCAGCCGCATCACCGTATCGGGATCGCTGGTTGGGCCGACCTTGATGCCGACGGGGTTGCCGACACCCTTGAGAAAGGCGACATGGGCATGCTCCGGATCGCGCGTGCGATCGCCGATCCACAGCATATGAGCAGAACAATCGTACCAGTCGCCCGTGGTGCTATCGACACGGGTCAGCGCCTGCTCGTAGCCGAGCAGCAGCGCCTCGTGGCTGGTGAAGAAGTCCGTCTGGCGGATCTGCGGCACGGTTTCGGCGTTGATGCCGCAGGCCTCCATGAAGGACAGGCTCTCGCTGATGCGCTCGGCGAGATCGCGATAGCGCTCGCCCTGGGCACTGTCGGCGACGAAGCCGAGGTTCCAGCGGTGCACCTGATGCAAATCCGCATAGCCGCCCTGGGCCAGGGCACGCAACAGGTTGAGGCTGGCGGCAGCCTGGGAGTAGGCCTGGATCATGCGCTGGGGGTCGGGCTCGCGCGCGGCGGCCTCGAAATCGATGCCATTGATGATGTCGCCGCGATAGCTCGGCAGCTCGACGTCGCCCTGGGTCTCGGTGCCGGCCGAGCGCGGCTTGGCGAACTGACCCGCCATGCGCCCCACTTTGACCACCGGCAGCGCAGCGCCGTAGGTCAGCACCACCGCCATCTGCAGCAGCACCCGGAAGGTGTCGCGGATATGGTCCGGATGGAACTCGGCAAAAGCCTCGGCGCAGTCGCCGCCCTGCAACAGGAAAGCGCGGCCTTCCGCCACTTCGCCGAGGCGTGCCTCGAGCTCGCGTGCCTCGCCGGCAAAGACCAGCGGCGGCGACTTGGCAAGCT
>CAZKTK010000558.1:0-2068 GCA_964555535.1 uncultured Rhodospirillaceae bacterium | reverse complement strand
CCCCGAACACGACATCCATGCTGGCGATGCAGGCCACCATGTCGGCCAGTTGATGCCCCTTCGACATGACATCGAGGGCCTGCAAGTGGGCAAAGCCGGGCGCCCGGATCTTGCAGCGATAGGGCTTGTTGGTGCCATCGGCCACGAGATAGACGCCGAACTCTCCCTTCGGTGCCTCGACCACGGCGTAGGTCTCGCCCTCCGGCACGCGATAGCCCTCGGTATAAAGCTTGAAGTGATGGATCAGCGCTTCCATCGACTGCTTCATGTCGCCACGGCGCGGCGGCGCGATCTTGTTGTCCTCCACCATCACGGGGCCCTGCGGCATTTGCTCGATGCACTGGCGGATCAACCGCACGCTTTGGCGCATCTCTTCCATGCGCACCAGATAGCGGTCGTAGCAATCTCCGTTCAGCCCGACGGGAATATCGAAATCGAGCCGGTCGTAGACCGCATAGGGCTGCGCCTTGCGCAAGTCCCAGGCGGCGCCGGTGGAGCGCAGCATGGGGCCCGAAAAACCCCAGTCCAGCGCTTCCGCCGTCGTGACCTTGCCGATGTCCACATTGCGCTGCTTCCAGATACGGTTCTCGGTCAGAAGCCCTTCGACATCGTCCAGCACCTGGGGGAAGCCCTCCGACCAGCGCATGATGTCTTCGTCCATGCCGGCCGGAATATCCTGGTGCACGCCACCAGGGCGCACATAGGCAGCATGCAGACGCGCACCGGAGGCACGCTCGTAGAACTCCATCAGCAGCTCGCGCTGCTCGAAGAACCACAACAGCGGCGTCATGGCACCGACATCGAAAGCGTTGGCCGATATTTGCAGGCAATGATTGAGGATGCGGGTGATCTCGTCGAACAGCACACGGAGATACAGGGCGCGCTCGGGCACCTCGATATCGAGCAGGTTCTCCACCGCCAGACTGTAGCAATGCTCCTGCGCCATCATCGAGACGTAGTCGAGACGGTCGAAATAGGGCAGCGCCTGGAGATAGGTCTTGTGTTCGATCAGCTTCTCGGTGCCGCGATGCAGCAGGCCGATATGCGGGTCCGCGCGCTCGACGATCTCGCCGTCCATCTCAACCACCAAGCGCAGCACCCCGTGCGCGGCCGGATGCTGCGGGCCGAAGTTGAACGTGAAATTGCGAATCTCGGTTTCGGCCATCACGCGCCCTCGCCCTCGCCGTCGGCTTTCTCATCGCCGGGAAGAACCTGGCGGGTCCCCTCCCATGGGCTCAGGAAATCAAAATTGCGGAATTCCTGGGTCAGCGTAACGGGCTCGTAAACAACACGCTTCTGCGCTTCGTCGTAACGCACCTCGACATGGCCGGTCAGCGGAAAATCCTTGCGCAGGGGATGCCCCTCAAAGCCGTAGTCGCTGAGCATGCGCCGGAGATCGGGATGATCGGAAAAGAACACCCCGTACATGTCCCACACTTCGCGCTCATACCAGGTGGCGGAGCTGAAGACACCGCTGACCGATGGTACCGGCGCATCCTCGCTGGTTTCGGTCGTGACGCGAATGCGATGATTCTGACGATGGCTGAGCAAGTGATAGACGACATCGAAGCGCGATTCGCGAGCCGGCCAATCCACCGCAGTAATATCCACCAGTTGGCGGAAGTCGCATTCCGTATCATCGCGCAAGAGCGTCAGCAACTTGACCACCGCATCCGCATCGCAATGGATTGTCAGCTCGCCATTGGCCACAACGGGCCGCGCGGCCAACCCCGGCGCAGCCGTCATGATGTATTCCGCGAGATCGTGAAGTGCCTGGGTCATCCTGTCGTTCGGCCGGCCGCCCTCACCGCACTATCCTGCCGGTGCGGCGAATCTTCTTCTTGAGCTGAAGGATGCCGTACAGCAGCGCCTCCGCCGTCGGCGGGCATCCGGGAACGTAGATATCCACCGGGACGACACGGTCGCAACCGCGCACCACGGCGTAGGAATAATGATAGTAGCCGCCGCCATTGGCGCAGCTGCCCATGGAGATGACATAGCGCGGCTCGGCCATCTGGTCGTAGACCTTGCGCATGGCCGGCGCCATCTTGTTGGTCAGGGTGCCGGC
>CAZKTK010000557.1:0-2068 GCA_964555535.1 uncultured Rhodospirillaceae bacterium | reverse complement strand
CCCACCGCAAGGAGATGGTGACGCTCAACGCCGATCTGGCGATCCCGGAGGCGCTGACCGCGGTTCTCGAAAGCCCCTATACCCGTATCCCGCTATGGCGCGACAATCCCGACAACATCGTCGGCGTGCTGCATGCCAAGGCCATGTTGCGGGCGATCCGCCGCCATGGCGACGAGGTGGAGGAGCTTGAGCTTGCCGGATTGGCCGCGGCGCCCTGGTTCGTGCCGGACACGACCAGCCTGGCCGAGCAGCTGTCCGCCTTTCGCGCCCGCCACGAGCATTTCGCCTTGGTGGTCGATGAATATGGCAGCCTCGAAGGCCTGGTCACGCTCGAAGACATTCTGGAGGAGATCGTCGGCGAGATATCCGACGAATATGACCGGCCGCAAACCGATATGCGCCAACAGGCAGACGGCAGTTACGTGGTCGAAGGCAGCCTCACCATCCGCGATGTCAATCGTGCTCTCGACTGCCGTATTCCGGATGAGGAGGCGGTCACCGTCGCCGGGCTGGTGATCCACGAAGCCGAGCGCATTCCCGATGTCGGCGAAAGGTTCGAGCTGCACGGATTCCGCTTCGAAGTGCTGGGCCGTGCCGAAAATCGCCTAACAGCCCTGCGCATGATGCCGCTCGACAGGGATTAGCGCCCGTCTATATCAAGGCGGATCACCGATTTCTCCGGAGAGAGCGCCATCATGCCGTTGTCAGCCGCCGCCGAACGCCGTTCCATTCACACGCGCCGCATCGAATGCCAGGGCTATCTGCGTGAAGACGGCATGTGGGATTTCGAGGGCCGTCTCAGCGACACCAAGACCTATGCGTTCGAGAACGAGTGGCGCGGCGCGGTGGCGCCCGGAGAGGCGATCCACGACATGTCGGTACGCCTGACCGTGGACGAGAAATTTGTCGTCCGCGCCGTCGAGGCTTGCAGCGACTTCACACCCTATCCGCCCTGCCAGGACGTGCCGCCGACGTTATCGGCCCTGGTGGGGGAGAGTATCGGCCCCGGCTGGTCGCGCACGGTGCGCAAGCTGGTCGGCGGGCGCAGCGGATGCACGCATATGAGCGAGCTCCTGGGGCGCATGGGAACCGTCTGTTTTCAAACCATTTATCCCTATCGCGCCGCCCAGCGCGGCGAGGCCGCACGGCCCAAGGAGCCGTTCCTGATGAACAGCTGCCATGCCTACCGCGACGACGGGCCCCTGATAGCCAAATACTACCCCGATCATCACGTCTCGGCCGGGGATTAGAGCCCTTCAGCTTCCTCCGGGGTTTGTGTGGTGAGGGAAAGGGCGTGCAGGCCGGCGGCGAATTCGTCCGCGAGCAGACCGTTGATCAGGCGTTGGCGCTCGACCCGCGACTGGCCACTGAAAGCCTCGGCCACGATGCGGACGCGAAAATGGCTGTCGCCGCCCGGCCGCGAGCCCGCATGACCCGCATGCAGATGCGATTCATCGACAATATCCAGCACCGTCGGCGACAGTGCTTCGGTGATCTTTTCGCGTATGCTTTCGCCGATCGTCATGATCCGGTTCCCTGCCTTGTCTCGCGCCCGTAACCTCGTCATATTGGCGCTATGAAGGGCTCGAGAGCAACACGGCGGCAAGGCGCGCGATCCTGGTTCGGGGAGAGCGTGGCGACGGCGCGCGGCTGCGAGTGGCCCGACTGTACGGAGATGGGCGATTATCGGGCGCCGAAGTCTCCCGATGCGTTGCGCGAATATCGCTGGTTCTGCCTCGATCACGTTCGCGAATACAACAAGGGCTGGGACTATTTCGCGGGCCTGGACGAGGATGCGATAGAGTATATTCGCCGCCGCGATTCGGTATGGCACCGCCCGACATGGCCGCTTGGCGCGCGTCACGGCAATATTGCCGATACCGCGCGCGATCCCTTCGGCTTCTTCCAGGAAGACGGGGAGGCGGCCCCGCCGCGGCCCGATACGCCGCGCGACAACGCCCTTGCTCAATTGGGGCTTGACCGGGATGTTACCCTGGCTGAGCTCAAAAGCCGTTATAAGGCGCTTGTCAAGCGCCACCATCCCGATGCAAATGGCGGCAGCAAGGCC
>CAZKTK010000556.1:0-2072 GCA_964555535.1 uncultured Rhodospirillaceae bacterium | reverse complement strand
AGATCGGTCAAACCGGTTCCAGCTAACCACATGAGGCTCTGAAGTTGCCGTACAAGATCGAGATTCGCAATATCGGTCAGACCGTCGAGGCGGATGACGACGACAGCATCATGAGCGCGGCCATCCTCGCAGGCATCGACTATCCGAGCGGTTGCCAATCGGGCAATTGCGGCAGCTGCAAGTCGGAACTGCTATCGGGATCCGTCAGAATGCTCAACTACTCCCGCATCACCCTGAAGCCCGAGGAGCGCGCCAGGGGTCTCATCCTCGCCTGCCGCGCCATGCCCAAGACCGATTGCGACGTCGCCTGGATCGAACCCGACGAATATGCAGGACATCCCCGCAAGGCGGTCGAATGCCGGGTCGTTGCCATCGATGCGCCGACCCACGACGTGCGTATCGTAACGCTGGATATCGTCGAGGGTGGCCTCTTTCCGTTCTCGGCAGGGCAGTTCGCCACCCTGCGCTTCGGCGATATGCAGGGCCGCGACTACTCCATGGCCAACCCGCCGAGCGCCGAAAATTTGCAGTTCCACATCCGCGCCCTGCCGGACGGGCTGGTGAGCAAGCATGTTGCGAACGAACTGGCTGTCGGCGATCCGGTTCGCGTCATCGGGCCATCCGGGACCGCACATTTGCGCCAGGCGCATCGCGGACCGATCCTGGCGATTGCCGGCTCGACCGGTCTTGCGCCGATCCTGTCGATCCTCGAAACGGCGATAGAAGCCGAGATGCCGCAGCCTATCTGGCTTTATTTCGGCGTGCGCCAGGAACGGGACCTCTACGCCATGGACCGGTTGGCCGCGCTGGCCGAACGCCATAGCGCATTGACGGTGATCCCTGTCATATCGGAGCCGGACGGCGACTGCAGCTACCGCACCGGGCTGGTCACCGATGCGGTGGCCGAGGATCACAGTGACCTCGACGGTGCCAAGGCCTATATCGCCGGGCCACCGGCCATGGTCGAGGCCGCCATGGAGGTTCTGCAGCGACTGCGCCTGCGCGGCCAGGACTGCCACGCGGACCCCTTTTTCACCGAAGCGGAAAAAGCCGCGCTATCGTGAGCGCAGCCACAAGCCAGGAGGACGAGAAATGCCTTATGCCGACTGTGACGGGGTCAAGCTCTACTACGCCGAGGGCCACGGCGATGCCGCCGGAGCCGATGCCACGCCGATCATTTTCGTGCACGAGTTCGCCGGCGATCATCGCAGCTGGGAACCGCAAATGCGCTACTTCTCACGCAGCCGCAAAGCCATCGCCTATAACGCCCGCGGCTACCCGCCGTCGGACGTGCCGGAGGCCGTGACCGACTACAGTCAGGAAATCGTCGCCGACGACATTGCCCGCGTGCTCGACCATCTGGACATCGAACGCGCCCATGTCGTTGGCCTGTCGATGGGCGGTTTCGCCACTTTGCATTTCGGCCTGCGCCACGGCGCTCGCGCGGTCTCCCTGACCGTTGCCGGCTGCGGCTATGGTGCCGAACGCAATGGCCGCGAGAGCTTTCTCGCCGATGTCGAGGCGATGGCAAGCGGCTATGACACCAAGGGCGCAGCAGCGGTGGCGGATGCCTACGCCCTTTCCGGCACGCGGGTGCAGTTCCAGAACAAGGACCCGCGCGGCTGGGCGGAGTTCCGCGACCAGCTGGCGGAACATTCCGCGTTGGGCTGCGCCAACACCTTGCGGGGATATATGGCCACGCGACCTTCCCTCTACGACATCGAGAAAGACCTCAAGGCCCTCACCGTCCCCACGCTCGTGATCACCGGTGATGAAGACGAGCCCTGCCTAGAGCCCGACATTTATCTCAAGCGCACGATACCGACTGCCGGCCTCCTGGTGCTTCCGCTTTCGGGCCACACCATCAACCTGGAGGAGCCTGAGGCCTTCAACAGTGCCGTTGCAGACTTCATTGCCCGTGCTGAGAGCGGATCCTGGCCGCGACGCGACCCCCGATCTCACGGGGGCGCGATGATCGGGCAAAAATAGGTCGTTGCTATTTCGTAATAAAGAGAATCCTGTCCCCCGTCAGCAATCGCGGGACATCTTGCCTTAAATTGCTAAGGGAGGAA
>CAZKTK010000555.1:0-2085 GCA_964555535.1 uncultured Rhodospirillaceae bacterium | reverse complement strand
CCTCGTAGAGCACCGTGGTGCAGCCGTAGAGCAGCGGCGCGTAGACGATGTAGGAGTGGCCGACCACCCAGCCCACGTCGCTCGCCGCCCAATAGACCTCGCCAGGCTGCATGTCGTAGATCGCCGACATGGAATACATCAGCGAGACCGCATGGCCGCCGCAATCGCGCACCACGCCCTTCGGGATCCCTGTGGTGCCGGAGGTGTAGAGAATGTAGAGCGGGTCGGTGGCGGCGACCGGCACGCAGTCGTGCGGCGCGACGCCGTCGATGGCCTGGGTCCAGGTGATGTCGCGGCCTTCCGTCAGCGGCGCCTCGAGCTGCGGGCGCTCGTGGATGATGCAGCAGTCCGGCTTGTGCGCGGCGATCTCGATGGCCTCGTCGAGCAGCGGCTTGTAGGGCACCAGGCGGCCCGGCTCGATGCCGCAGCTGCCGGCAACGATGAGCTTGGGCTTGGCATCGTCGATGCGCGTCGCCAGCTCGCGCGGAGCGAAGCCGCCGAAGACCACCGAATGCACCGCGCCGAGGCGCGCGCTGGCAAGCATGGCGATCACCGTCTCGGGCACCATCGGCATGTAGATCAGCACGCGGTCGCCCTTCTCCACCCCTTGCGCCGCGAGCGCGCCGGCGAACTCGGCCACGAGATCGCGCAGCTCGGCATAGGAATAGGTGCGCTTGGCCTCGGTCACGGGGCTGTCGTAGATCAGCGCCGCCTGCTCGCCGCGTCCAGCGTCCACGTGACGGTCGAGGGCGTTGTGGCAGACATTGAGCTCGCCGCCCGCGAACCAGCGCACGAATGGCGGGCGCGACTGGTCGCAGACCGTCTCCCAGCGCTTGGTCCAGGCAATGGCCTCAGCCTTCTCGGCCCAGAAGCCATCGGGGTCGTTCCGAGCCCGCTCGTATTCCGCCTTGTATTGCCCGCCCATCGGAGGGTCCTCCCGCTAAGATCGCACACGGGCGCATATTGGCCGCGGCGGGATGGCGGAACAAGGTTTTCCGCCGACGATTGTGCTCGCTTATTGCCGTAGAGTCCGGAAAGTCGGGAGACAATTGCCGTGAATTGCGTGTAGAAAGACATGGGAGGACATACGATCACCAGACTGAGAATCCCGGTGCGTCACGATGATGCCGTATTGCGATAGAGCGAGATTTCGGGCCATCGCCGGACTCTTGCGGGCGGGGTTGCTCGCCGTTGTCGCCAGCGGGCTGCTCGGGATGTCCGCCGCCCAGGCACAGCCGGAGCGATTGTCCGTCGTCTATTGCGAGGACCTGTACCCGTTCCACTATCGGGACGAGGCGGGCGAGGCCGCCGGCCTGCTCATCGATACCTGGCGCCTATGGTCGGAGAAAACCGGCATCGCGCTCGACTTCACGGCAGCACCTTGGGACGAATCGATACGCATGGTCGGCGACGGCGAGGTCGATGCCCATGCCGGCCTGTTCTTCAGCGAGGAACGCGATCGCTTTCTCGACTACGGCACCGCGATGCGCAAGACAGACACCCATGTCTTCTTCCACCGCAGCATTCCGGCCACCACCCGGCTTCTTCCCATGATACGCAAGACCGCATTGCTGGCCGCGACCTGTCTGACGCTGGCGGCCGCCGCCGTCCAGGCGCAGGAGACCCGCTACGAGCCGTGGGGCGAGAGCGTTCAGGGCAACTCCACCCAGGACATGGTCAACCAGTTGCGCGACCTTATCCGCGCGGCAGAGCAGGCACGCGCGGCCGATCCACGCTTTCTGACCGACCTCAAGGCACTGGCGGACAGGTATGAGGGCATCGCGCAGGCGCCCGTGCCAGCGCCCGTCCCCGTGGCGCGCACCGTGCTGCAGGACGACTTCCGCGACGGCAATTTCGACCGCGGCACGGCTTGGCGCATCACCCGCGGGCGTTGGTGGATCGAAAGCCATGTCGGTCTGCGCTCACACGTCGCCGATCAGCGCTACGCGCCGCAAGTGACCACCCAGCAGGACCCCGCGCCCGCCCCGGATCGCCCGCGCGACGATCTGGCGGAAGCGATCATCGGCAATATCCTCGACGAAATGCTGCGGCCCGAGAACGGTGGCGCCCAGCCACAGCCGCAAC
>CAZKTK010000554.1:0-2085 GCA_964555535.1 uncultured Rhodospirillaceae bacterium | reverse complement strand
CGGCAAGTTCGCCGGCGCTTCCGGCAGCGGCATGTTCAAGGGCGTCTCCGTCGTCGCCGACGACATGGGCAACGGCATGGGCTACGCCACCTGGTGGGACTGCAGCTACTCCACGAACTGAAGCAACGCCTTATCCTGCGCGAGCGCATGCCGAGACAGCTCCCCCGGACAGTCCCCGGCGCGCTCGCGGCCTTCTTGTGCGAGGCAGCACAAATGAGGATACTCCGCTCGAATTTATGATTGACGTAAATCATAAATTATCAGTACATTTCAGCCAAGATGATACTGAGCTACCGAGACAAGCGGACTGAAGCATTCTCCCTCGGAAAGCGCATCCGGGCCTTCAGCGGGTTCGAGCACCAAGCTTACAAGCGTCTCGAAATCTTGGATGCAGCGACTACCCCGGACGATTTGCGTTCATTGCCGAGCAATCGACTCAAAGCTTCGACCGGGGACCGGTCGGGCCAATTGAGCATTCGCATCAATCGACAATGGCGAATTTGCTTCGAATGGCCGGCGGGTGCTTCGGGTCCATCGAATGTCGAGATCGTCGACTACCATTGAACACGAAGCGAGAGCATTGGCATGACCCGACCGGCGATACATCCAGGCGAGATTCTGGCCGATGAGATCGAAGTCCTCGATATCACGGCGACCGAATTGGCGCGTCAGATTGCGGTGCCGCCCAACCGCGTGCTGCAAATCATCCATGGCCAAAGGGGTATCACGGCGGATACGGCGCTCAGGCTCGGCCATTGGTTTGGCAACAGCGCCCAGTTCTGGCTGAACCTGCAGAACGCGTACGATCTCCGCCGTGCCGAGGCCGCCGACGGCGCCGGCATCGCGCGCTTACCGCGGCGGATGCCGGCCGCGTGACGCGCCCCTTCCCCCGCAGCCTCCCCTCCGCTAGTGTGCGCGCCCGCTGCAGCCCCGGGAGGTAAGACCGACAGATGACCGAGCGCAACGCGGCCGTGGCCCGCGGCCGCCAATTCCTGCATACGCCGGGGCCGACCATGATGCCCTCGCGCATCCTGCGCGCCATGGACCGGGCGGCGCTGGACCATCGCGGGCCGGAGTTCCGGGCCTTGGCGGCGCGCTGTCTCGCCGGGCTCAAGGATATCTATCGCACCGCATCGCCCGTGGTGATCTTCCCCTCGGCCGGACATGGTGCCTGGGAGGCAGCGCTGGTCAATACGCTGGCCCCCGGCGAGCGCGTGCTGATGGCGGAGACCGGCGCCTTCTCGCACATGTGGAAGGGCATGGCGGAAAGCTACGGCATCGCCGTCACCTACCTGCCGGGGGACTGGCGCCATGGCGCCGACCCGCAAGCCGTCGGGGCGGCGCTGGCCGACGACACGGATCACGCCATCAAGGCCGTTGCCATCGTGCACAACGAAACCTCGACCGGAATCACCAGCCGCCTGGCCGACATCCGTGCCGCAATCGACGACGCTCACCATCCGGCTTTGCTTATGGTCGACACCATCTCGTCGGCCGCCTCGATCGACTTTCGCATGGATGACTGGGGTGTCGATGTCGCCGTCGGCGGTTCGCAAAAAGGCCTGATGCTGCCGCCTGGCCTCAGCTTCAATGCTATTGGCGAGAAGGCATGGGCAGCATCTCAGGGCGTCGAGCGACCGCGCAACTATTTCGACTGGCGCCAGGTGCTGCCGGACGGCGCCAACCCCACCTTCCCATGCACTCCGGCGATGACCCTGATGTTCGGTCTCGCCGAGGCGCTCGACATGTTGGAGGAGGAAGGATTGGACACTTGCCTCGCCCGTCATGCCCGCCTTGGCGGCGCCGTGCGAGCCGCAATCGCTGGCTGGGGCTTCGAGCTTGTCTCCAAAAACATGCCCGAGCATTCCAACTCGGTCAGTGCCTTCTATCTGCCCGATGGGCAAGACGCCGATGCGTTCCGCAAACATTGCCTGGCGAAATACAATCTGGTGCTGGCGGGCGGGCTGATGGAACTTGCCGGGCGCGTCGTGCGCATCGGCCATCTCGGCGATCTCAACGAGGCCATGATCCTCGGCACCCTTGCCACCACCGAGCTGGCGCTCGGCACGGCCGGCATTCCCCACA